>DATFKM010000262.1:0-3649 GCA_035268645.1 Paracoccaceae bacterium
TCGTGCCGCCGTCGGTCGTGCCGCCGTCGGTCGTGCCGCCGTCGGTCGTGCCGCCGTCGGTCGTTCCGCCGTCCGTCGTCCCGCCGTCCTTGCGCCAGCCCTTGCCGATGGGCGGGCCGCCGCCGTCGTCCTTGTTGTCGCTGGACCGATCGGGCTTGGCCGAGGCCGTGCCGTCGGTGGTCTCCTCCTCGTCGGACTTCTCCTCGCGGCGCCGCCGCATCCGATCCGCCATCGCCTCGCGCGCCGCCGCGGCGCGCGCGCCGGGATCGGAGTCCGGACCGAGGCCATGCTCGCCGAGCGAAGCGCCGGAGGCGCCGATCTCGAACCGGTCGGCGTCATCACCGCCGGACGGCCTTCCACGGCCCTCGCCGTCCCCATTCCGGAGACGGCTCCCGAAGTCGAACGGCCGCCCGAACGGCCCGTCGAAGACTTTACGCATTACGTTTCCTCGTCTGACTACGCTACGCTGACGCAGCCCAAAACATGAGCCGTGAATTCATTCTAGCGTCAGGAAGCTTGCGGCGCAAGGACTGGATGAACCGTTTTCGAACGAACCTCTCCAGTATCGGCAAGGTCGCCCTTCCGGACACCCGCTCCACCGCGCTCGTGATCCCACGGCCTCTTGGCCATGATTCGCACGTCGAAAACAACTTCGGGGCGCATTCTGAAAGACTACAATTGCATAGGTTGATCGATCCCCCGTCCCGCCTTGACGGCGGCGCAACTCCCCGCCATCCCCGGAGGCGTCAGCGCGGGAGGCGCCCATGCCCCACGACCACGCCCCGCCCGAGGTCGACGGCCGCCGCCTCGCCGCCGCCGTCGCGGTCAATCTCGGCCTGACCGCGGCGCAGCTCCTCGGCGCGCTCTTCGCCGGCTCGCTCGCCCTCGCCGCGGACGCCCTGCACAATCTGTCGGACGCCGTCTCGCTCGGCGCCGCGCTCCTCGCCCGGCGCGTGGCGCGCCGCCCGGCGGACGCGCGCATGACCTTCGGCTACGGCCGGATCGAGGCCGTCGCCGCGCTCGTGAACAGCACCGCCCTCGCGGCGCTCGGCCTCTGGCTGATCGTGGAGGCCGCCCGACGCGCCTGGAACCCGGCGCCGGTGGAGGGCTGGACCGTCGTCGCCCTCGCCGGCCTCGCGCTCGCGGTCGACGTCGTCACGGCTCTGCTCACCGCCGCCGGCGCCAGGCGCAGCGTCAACATCCGCGCCGCCTTCCTGCACAATCTCGGCGACGCTCTGGCCTCGGTCGCCGTGATCGTCTCCGGCGCGCTGATCCTGCTCTACGACTGGCGCCTCGCCGATCCGCTGGCGACGCTGATCGTCTCGGCGATGATTCTCGGCATGGCGTGGTCGGGAGGGCGCGACGCCGCCCGCATCCTGATGCTGGGCGCGCCGGAGGCTCTGGATCCGCGCTCGGTGATCGACGACCTCGAGCGGCTGGAGGGGGTGTCCCGGCTGCACCACGTCCATCTCTGGCGCATGGAGGAGCACCGGCCGAGCTTCGACGCGCATGTCGTCCTCGACGACGGGGCCCGCCCCGCCGCGGTCAAGGCCGCCCTCCGAGAGCGCCTCGCCGGGCGCTGGGACGTGCACCACGCCACGCTGGAGACCGAGACCCGGGAGGAGGCCGCCGGCGCCGAGCGCGTCATCGGCCACGCCGCGGACTGACGCCCCGCGCCCGCCTCGCGGCCCTCAGCGCCCCGCCGCCCGCCGCAGCCGCGCGGCCTCGCCCGGCGGCACCACCGGCCCCGCCAGCGCCTCGGCCCGCACCGCGGCGACCAGCGCCTCGCGCGTCAGCGCCGCGGCCACCGCCCGGCCCTGCTCCGCCCCCGGCCCGCCCGGATCGACGCCCGGCGCCGGCGCGTCTACCAGCCTCGGCCAAGGCGCGTCGGACGCCGCACCGAGCGGCCCCACCGCCTCCGCCGGCGGACCGAACGCCGCGCAGCCCGCCAGCCCCAGCGCCATCGCCGCGCCCGCCGCCAGCCGCACGCCCCTCGCCGCGTCTCCGCCGCCGTTGCCTTTCACGCCGCTCTCCGGTTGACCCGACGTCGCGCGCCGACGGCTTCGACATCGCCCGCCCGCGCAGGCACAATGCAGCCTAGACGCACGACACCGCGCCGCCAAGCCGGCGCACCCGGGAGGAGACGCCATGTCCGACGCCGATCTCACCAGGCAGGCCGCCGACCAGGCCGCCGAGGCCGCCGCGTTCGCCACCAACATGACCGAGGTGCTGAAGACCTCGCAGGACATCTGGATGCGCCTGCTCGAGGCGCAGATGAAGGACGAACACCCCCTCCACGCCGATCCGCTCAACACCCTGCCGGCCTTCGCCGAGCTCCAGCAGGCCCTCATGCGCAACCCCGCCGAGATGGCCGAGCGCACCCTCGCCCTCTGGTCCTCCCAGGCCGAGCTCTGGCGGCGCATGACCCAGGCCTGGCTCGGCGCCGAAGCCCCGGAGCCCGTCGCCGCCCCCGCCCGCGGCGACAAGCGCTTCAAGCACGACGAGTGGAGCCGGAACCGCGTCTTCGACTATCTCAAGCAGTCCTACCTGCTGACCGCCAAGTATCTCGAAGGCGTCGCCGGAGACGTCGGCGACCTAGAGGATCGCGACCGCCGCAAGGTCGCCTTCTTCACCAAGCAGTTCGTCGACGCCATGAGCCCCACCAACTTCGCCGCCATGAACCCCGAGGTGCTGGAGACCACGCTCGAGCAGAAGGGCGAGAACCTCGTGCGCGGCCTGAAGATGATGGCCGAGGATCTCGAGCGCGGCGACGGCAGGCTCCTGATCCGCCAGACCGACATGGAGCGCTTCAAGGTCGGCCGCGACATGGCGCTGACCGAGGGCAAGGTCGTCCACCAGAACGACGTGATGCAGCTGATCCAGTACGCGCCGCAGACCGGGCAGGTGCACGAGACCCCGCTCCTGATCGTCCCGCCCTGGATCAACAAGTTCTACATCCTCGACCTCACGCCCGAGAAGTCGATGGTGAAATGGCTGACCGAGCAGGGCTTCACCGTCTTCCTCGTCTCCTGGGTCAACCCGGACGAGCGCCAGAAGGACGAGACCTGGGAGAGCTACCTCGCCAAGGGCCCGTTCGAGGCGCTGGAGAAGGCGCTGGAGGAGACCGGCGCCCCGCAGGCCCACGTCGTCAGCTACTGCATCGGCGGCACCCTCGCCGCCAACATGCTCGCGATGATGGCGAAGACCGGCGACCGCCGCGCCGCCTCCCTCACCTTCCTGACCGCGCTGACCGACTTCGAGGACGCCGGCGACCTGCAGGTCTTCGTCGACGAGGCCACGCTCCGCATCGTCGACGAGCAGATGGAGAAGGGCTACCTCCCCGCGACCGCGATGGCGAACGCCTTCAACATGCTGCGCGCCTCGGACCTGATCTGGAACTACGTGGTCAACAACTACTATCTGGGGCGAGAGCCGTTCCCCTTCGACCTGCTCTACTGGAACTCCGACTCGACCGCGATGCCCGCCAAGGTCCACCACTACTATCTCGAGCGCTTCTACAACGAGAACGCCTTCTCCCAGGGCGAGCAGAGCGTGCTCAACGTCCCGGTCGAGCCGAAGGACATCGCCGTCCCCGTCTACCACGTCGCGACGAAGGAGGATCACATCGCCCCCGCCGCCGCCGTCTACC
>DATFKM010000263.1:0-4085 GCA_035268645.1 Paracoccaceae bacterium
GCGCCGCGCCGGTTGCGTCTTACGAGCGCGTAAGCTACCCGCTCCGCCGATGCCGCGGCGCTTTCCGCCTCGCGTCCCCGTGCGGGGAGGCGTAGGGATGGACTGCGCCGAGGGGCGCGCCTTGCGCCCCCGCGACGACAAGCCGAAGGGCGCGGCCCGTCGCGCCCCAGACCACCGGAGGAGAGACGCGCGATGAAGGTGCTCGTGCCCGTGAAGCGCGTGATCGATTACAACGTGAAGGTCCGCGTGAAGGCGGACGGCACGGGCGTCGATCTCGCGAACGTCAAGATGTCGATGAATCCCTTCGACGAGATCGCCGTCGAGGAGGCGATCCGGCTGAAGGAGAAGGGCTCGGCCGAGGAGGTCGTCGTCGTCTCCATCGGCGTCAAGCAGGCGCAGGAGACGCTCCGCACGGCGCTGGCCATGGGCGCCGACCGCGCGATCCTGATCGAGGCCGCCTCCGACGTGCACGACGACGTCGAGCCGCTGGCCGTCGCCAAGCTGCTGGCGAAGGTGGTCGAGGAGGAGGGCCCCGGCCTGGTGCTGATGGGCAAGCAGGCCATCGACAACGACATGAACGCCACCGGCCAGATGCTGAGCGCGCTGCTCGGCTGGTCCCAGGCGACCTTCGCCTCGAAGATCGAGATCGAGGGCGACCACGCCCAGGTGACGCGCGAGGTCGACGGCGGTCTGCAGACGATCAAGGTGAAGATGCCGGCGATCGTCACGGCCGACCTGCGGCTGAACGAGCCGCGCTACGCCTCGCTGCCGAACATCATGAAGGCCAAGAAGAAGCCGATGGAGACCAGGACGCCGGCCGACTACGGCGTCGAGGTCGCGCCGCGGCTCTCGGTGGTTTCGGTCTCCGAGCCGCCGGAGCGCAAGGCCGGCGTCATCGTGGGCTCGGTCGACGAGCTCGTGGACAAGCTCAGGAACGAAGCGGGAGTGCTCTGACATGGCCGTTCTGCTCATCGCCGAGGTGTCCGGCGACACGCTCGCCAAGGACGCGACCGCCAAGGCGCTGACCGCCGCCAAGCAGCTCGGCGAGGTCACCGTGCTCTGCGCCGGTTCGGGCTGCGGCGGCGCCGCCGAGGCCGCGGCCGAGCTCGACGGGGTCGCCAAGGTGCTCTGCGCCGACCACGAGGCCTACGGCCACGGGCTGGCCGAGCCGCTGGCCGATCTGGTGGCGAAGCTGGCCGTTGACTACGATCACGTCGTCGCTCCGGCGACCATGGCCGGCAAGAACGTGGCCCCGCGCATCGCCGCGCTGCTCGACGTGATGGTGATCTCCGACGTTTCCGCCATCAAGGACGCCGACACCTTCGAGCGGCCGATCTACGCCGGCAACGCCATCGCCACGGTGAAGTCGGCAGACGCCAAGAAGGTCGTCACCGTGCGCACCGCCAACTTCGAGGCGGCGGGCGAGGGCGAGGCCGCGCCGGTGGAGAAGATCGAGGCGGCGGGCGATCCCGGCCTCTCGCAGTGGGTCGAGGACCTCGTGGCCGAGAGCGACCGACCGGAGCTCACCTCGGCGAAGGTGATCATCTCGGGCGGGCGCGCGATGGGATCGAAGGAGAACTTCGAGATCATCGAGAAGGTCGCCGACCGGCTTGGCGCCGCCGTCGGCGCCTCCCGCGCCGCGGTCGATTCGGGCTACGCGCCGAACGACTGGCAGGTCGGCCAGACCGGCAAGGTCGTGTCGCCCGAGCTCTACATCGCCGTCGGCATCTCCGGCGCCATCCAGCATCTCGCCGGCATGAAGGACTCCAAGGTCATCGTCGCCATCAACAAGGACGAGGACGCCCCGATCTTCCAGGTGGCCGACTACGGCCTGGTGGCGGACCTGTTCGAGGCGGTGCCGGAACTCGAGAAGAAGCTCGTCTGAGCCGGGCGCGGACCGACGCCCGGCCGCAAGGCCGGGGCGGCCAGAAGACGCGAAGGCCGGCCCCTCGGGGGCCGGCCTTCTCCGTTTCGCCTGGTGGCGCGGTCAGAGGATCATGTCGGTTTCGTCGAGGTCCCGGGCGCCGCGGAGCATCAGCAGGAAGTCGGCCCGCCCGTCGCCGTCGAGATCGCCCTTGATCTTGTTGCCCTTGATCACGAGTTCGCCCGAAAGATCCGAGAAGCGCTTGCCGCCGATGGTGAAGGCCTGGTCGCCGTCTTCGGTCGCGTCGGCGTCGATCCCGGCGAGGTCGAGAAAGTCGATTCCCGATTCGAAGTCGCGGATCTTGTCCTTGTTGCGGCCCTTCTCGCTGTCCTCGGCGGAATCGTAGAGGAACACGTCGGCGCCCTCGCCGCCGCGCATCACGTCCCGACCTAGGCCGCCGTCGAGCATGTCGTCCCCGGCGCCGCCGAACAGCTTGTCCCGGCCGTCGCCGCCGTCGAGCGAGTCGTCGCCGTCGCCGCCCTTGAGCTTGTCGCGTCCGTCGGCGCCGAACAGATCGTCGGCCGCGGCGCCGCCCTTGATCCGGTCGTCGCCCTTCAGGAGACCCTTGAAGAGGCTGAAGCCGTCGTCGTCGGCGAGCAGGTCCATCGCCGCGATCAATTCCGCGACGTCGACCGAAAGCCCGGTCAGCTCTCGCTCCGTTTCGTCGTCCTCGGTCAGGGTGAAGCCCGTGATCATGCCGGACACAGGAAGCCCGCCGCCCTCGCCGTAGACGAAGTCGCCGGTGAATGCCGCGACCTCCTCGCCCCCGTCATAGGCCACCTCGAAGCGGCTGGGCTCCGAGAGGATCGTCTCGCCGTCCGCGAAGGGATCGATGTCGAAGGTCTCGACCAGCGCCTCCGCGGCGGCCTCGGCCGCGTCGTCGTCGTCCTCGTCGTCGTCCGCCAGCAGTTCCATCGCGGCGATCAGTTCGGCCGCGTCGACCGAGAGGCCGGTCAGTTCGCGCTCGACCACGCCCTCTTCGGAGAAGGCGAAGCCGGTGATCGTGCCGGAGATCGGCAGGTCGCCTTCGCCGTAGACGAAGGCGCCGGTGAAGGCCGCCACCGCCTCGCCGTCGTCGTAGGCCACCTCGAAGCGGCTGGGCTCGGAGAGGATCACGGCGCCGTCGGCGAAAGGATCGACGTCGAAGGTCTCGACCAGCGCCTCGGCGGCGGCTTCGGCGGCGTCCGCCGCCTCGTCCGCGTCGTCCTCCGCCATCGCCGCGAGCAGAGCCGCGACCGAGACCGAGAGGCCGGAGAGCGCGAAAGCCGTCTCGCCCTCGTCGATCAGGCGCAGGCCGGTGATCGTGCCGCCCACGGGCAGGGCGTCCGGCACGTCGTAGTCGAAGCTTCCCTCGAGCTCGAGCGTCTCGTCCTCGTCGATGCCGAGGCGCAGCAGAGTCGGCCCCGCCTCCAACAGGATCGCCTCCTCGAGGTCGTCCAGATCGAACGCCTCCAGCTTCACCCCGTCGCCGTGGCGAACCTTCCCTCTAGACATCGCCTTCTCCTCTTTACGCGAAAGCCAAGGCCGGCCGATCGCCGACCTTTTCCCCATCCACGCTGCGACCCTCCCCAAACAGGCGCGACCGCTTCACATGAATCGTGCGTTCATTTGTCGTTTGCAAGCTCTGATCGCCGAAAATGCGGTCGATCCGTCGCGCGCCTGCGGTGGCGCATGATTCGCCCGCGGCCTGCCGCGCGGCGGCGCAGGCCCGACTCCGCGGCGCCACTGCGTCCCGCCACGGCGCCGCAGGGGCGGGGCGCCCGCGAAATGGGCGCCGTGGCGTCGAAGCGCCGCGCCGCGGCGCGACAGCCTTTGCGCAGCGCAGGCCCCGCGGGTTAACTGTCGCCCGACGTCCAACGAGGGAGAGGCCCGAGATGACGCCCAAGACGCTCCTCGCCGCCACGGCGGCCGCCGCCGCGCTCGCCGTCCCCGCGGCCGCGCAGGACCTGACGCCGGTCGGCTTCGGCACCAACTGGGTCGCCCAGGCCGAGCACGGCGGATATTATCAGGCCGTCGCCGACGGCACCTACGCCGCGTGCGGCCTCGACGTCACGATCGTGCCGGGCGGCCCGCAGGTGAACAACCGCGCGCAGCTGCTGGCCGGCAAGATCCAGTTCCACATGGGCGGCAACGTGCTGCAGGCGTTCTCGGCGGGCCGCCC
>DATFKM010000264.1:0-8863 GCA_035268645.1 Paracoccaceae bacterium
CTCGCGGCTGGCCGAGGTGATGCCGCCGTGCACGACGGAGACCTTGTCCTGCAGCGCGAGCTGCGTCGCGTACTGCGAATAGAGGCTCATGTTCGACTGCGGATCATAGGTGACCGCCTCGAGTTCGCGCCCGAGCAGACCCCCCGACGCGTTGATCTCCTCCACCGCGAGCGTGAGGATCTGATCCATGGGGATGCCCGCGAAGTCGAGCGGGCCGGAGAGGTCGTGCAACCCGCCCACGAGGATCTTTCCGTCCTGGGCCAGCGCGGCGCTGGGGAACGGGAGCGCCCCGGCTGCGCCGAGCGCGGCGGCGTTGCGGAGAAAGCTGCGGCGGGTGGTGCGGGCCATTCTCACGGTCCTTCTATTGCCGTTTCCATTGTCCGCACATCAATCGAAGCCGCCCGCGCCGGTCAAACCCGAGACACGACGAGATCGCCCTTTCGGCGTGCGAAAGGGCGGCTCTGCACTCTCTATGGTCAGATTTGCTTGAATTTGATCGCTTCACGCTCAAAGCGTAAGCGGTGATGACGCCGGCGGCGTTGCGGAGCGCCACTTGTCCGGACGAATCGACCGCGTCCGGCCCGCCGCGCCGGCGGGCCGGGATCGCCGGCTCAGGCCGCCCCGCGCGCGGCGGCGGGGGTCGCTCCGGCGCCGCGGGGCGCGGCCCCGAGACGGCGGGCGAGGAGCGCGTCGAGCGAGACGAGGCCCGCTCCCTTGACCGTCAGCGTCACCAGCAGGAACGCCCAGAGCAGCCGCTGATCGAGGATCACCGATCCCGCTTCCCGGTCGAAGAGCGCGCCGATCGTCGCCGCGTCGGCGCCGTGGAAGGCCACGTCGACCCAGCTCTGCACCGCGACGAAGACCAGCATCCCGAGCGCCGAGAGCCGCGTGAACAGCCCCAGCACGATCAGCGTCGGCAGCAGGAACTCGGCGTAGGTGCCGGCGGCGACGATCAGGCCCCAGGGCGCCGTGGCGATGGCGGAGCTGTCGTAGCCGTTGGCCTCCATCACCGAGGGCAGGATCTGCATGTAGGCGCCGTCGGAGACGCTGAACACGCCGAAGACGCCGTCGCCGATCTTGGTCAGCGCGCTGGTCCAGTAGTAGCCGAAGAGGACGGCCGCGAAGACCAGCCGCGCCGCGAGGCCGAGGAACCAGGGCTCGAGCGTGCGTTCGAGCGCGCCGAAGGCGGCGGCGTGCCGGCGCGCGACGGCGGCCGCGACGGCGGCGGCGGGGTGTCTGCGGTCGTCCATCAGGGATCCTCCGAGGCTGGATCGGGCGCGGCGAGCAGGCCGAGCCGAAAGAGGGCGGCGACGGTCTCGCCGAGGTCGAAGCCGGGCGTCCCGGCCGCCGCCTCGGCCGCTCCGCCGAGGGTGGCGCCGTCTGCGAGCGCGGCGACGAAGGCGGAGAGCGCCGGCGGCGCGGCGTGGACGCGGACCTCGGCGTCCGGACGGACGACGAGCGCGGTCTCGGCGCGGCTCATGTCGAGGCCGCCGCGACGCGGGCCGGTGACGTCGGCCCATATCGAGACGATCGGATGGCGCGAACGCACAAGGCCGAGCGAGGGGTGCAGACGCGGGCGCAGCGCCGCCAGCGCCTCGGGCGGCGTCGCGGCGACGGCGTCGGGCGCGAGCGGCGCCGCCTCGGCCGCGTGGTAGGCGCGCCGGCGCGCCGCCTCGAGCCGCGCGACGTCGGAGAGCCAGGGCAGTCGCTCGGCGGGCGGAAACGCCGCCAGCCAGTCCGGAAAGTCGTGGCCCCAGTCGATCAGCACCGGGCTCCGCGGCGGGCGGGCGCGCACGAACTCGCGCGCCGCGGCGGCGAAGAAGCGCTCGCCGGTCAGGCGGGCCACCGCGGGATAGGCGGCGCCGAGCGCCTCCACCAGCCCCACGGTCACGTTGTTGCGGTGCACCGCGAAGCGCGGATCGCCGGGACCGGGCCGGTCGGGATCGAGCAGCGCGGCGGCCATCGCCGCCTGGCCGCCGGCGGCGTCGACGGACCGATCCGGGGCGGCGTCCACGGCGGCGCGCTCAACCGGCCGCGACATGCGGCGCCTCCTTGCCCCGTGCGGCGGCGAGGATGCGCTCCACCGTCGCCGCTTCGTCGCGGAGCACCGCGAAGGGCGGCAGATCCGCATCCCATTCGACCAGCGTCGGGATCGGCCCGGCCCGCGCCACCGTGCGCTCGTAGAGCGCCCAGACCTCGGCGTCGACGCGGCGGTCGTGGGTGTCGATCAGCAGGCGCCCGCCGTCGGCGGCGACCTCGACGGCGTGGCCGGCGAGGTGGATCTCGCCCACCAGATGCAGCGGAAAGGCGTCGAGGTAGGCGGCCGGGTCGAAGCCCTGATTGGTCGCCGAGACGTGGACGTTGTTGACGTCGAGCAGGAGGCCGCAGCCGGTGCGCCGCGCAAGCTCGCTCAGGAACTCGATCTCCCCGAGGGTGGACTCCTCGAAGCGGACGTAGCTCGACGGGTTCTCCAGCAGCATCCGCAGGCCGAGCGCCTCCTGCGTGCGCGCGACATGCGCCGTCGTCCGCGCCAGCGTCGCCTCGTCGTAGGGCAGCGGCAGCAGGTCCGCGAAATAGGCGCCGTCATGGCTCGACCAGGCGAGATGTTCGGAGAAGCTCGCGGGGCGGTAGAGCTCGATCAGGGCGCGCAGGCGCGCCAGATGCGCCTCGTCGAGCGGCCCCTCGCCGCCGATCGAGAGGCCGACGCCATGCAGCGAGAGCGGATGACGCTCGGCCAGCGCGGCGAGCCTCCGGTGCGGCGGACCGCCGGCGCCCATGTAGTTCTCGGCGTGCACCTCGAAGAAGCCGATGTCGGGCGCGCCCTTCGCGACGTCGTCCCAATGCTCGGGCTTGAAGGAGACGCCGGCGCGGGGCGGCAGGCCGGGGGTCGTCATGCTCGGGGGCTCCTTTCGGCGGGAGGATCCGCCCGGCCGCGTGCGGGCCGGGCGCGAGGGCGGCTCAGGCGCTCGGCACGTCGCGCTCGAGCGGCTCGAGCGAGCCCTTGCGGTCGCCGGGCAGCTCGAACTGCGCCTGCTGCTCCTCGACGCCGTACTTCTCGCAGTCGCCGGCGGGCACCAGCGTCCAGGCGTTGCCCTGATAGTCCACCTTGGAAGTGCCGGCGCAGGTGGTGCCGGGCCCGGCGGCGCAGTCGTTCTCGCCGGCGAGGGAGACGCCGTAGCACTTCTCCTTGGCCTGGGCGTGGGCCGGGGCGGGCGCCTGCGCGGCGGCCGCGGCGAAGGCGGCGGCGAGGGCGCCGGCGGCGAAGGCGCGGTTGCGGTCGGACATGGAGGTCTCCTCTCGATGCGGGCGGAGGCGGATCGCGGGCGGGCCCCGTCCTCCGCCGCCGGGGCCCGCCATCGTCTTCGTCGGATGCGGCACGGGCGTTACGCGGCGCCGCGGCGCGATCACGCAGCGGTGATCGCGCCGCGGCGCTCGCGATTTCGTGCGCCGGCGTGCGGTAACGTCCGCGGGAGCGGGGGCGAAGGACGGGGCGTCACGTGCTTTCCTGCCGGCGGCGGGGTCCGCGGCGAAGGGAGACGGCGATGGACGAGCGCGAGGACCGGTGGAGGTCGGCGATGCTGAAGGCGCGGGCGGGCGACGCCGCGGCCTACGAGGCGCTGCTGGGCGAGATCGCGGAACTGATCCGCCGCGCGGCCGGCCGGCGCCTCACCGCGATGGGGCTCGGCATGGAGGAGGTGGAGGACGTGGTGCAGGAGACGCTGATCGCGCTGCACGCCAAGCGCCACACCTGGGATCCCGATCGGCCGATCCTGCCCTGGGTGCGGGCGATCGCGCGGCACAAGACGCTGGACGCGGCCCGCCGGCTGATCCGCGGGCGCGGCCGGCTGCACGCCCGTCCGGTGGAGGAGCTGGCCGAGCTGATCGCGGCCCCGGAGGCGGCGCCCGCCGGCGCGCGGCGCGACGCCGAGGCGCTGGTGGCGCGGCTGCCGGCGCGCGAGCGCGGCGTGGTCGCGGCGCTGGCCTTCGAGGGGTTGAGCGTGGCGGCCGCGGCGGCGCGGCTCTCGATCGGCGAGGGGGCGGTGCGGGTGGCCTTCCATCGCGCGCTCGCCCGCCTCGCGCGGCTGGCGCACGAGCCCGGACCCGCGCCGGGAGCGAAGACGGAGGAGACGGCATGAGCACCGAGGACCTGATCCGGGGGCTGGCCGCGGAGCCGGCCCAGCCGCGACGCGCGACGCCGGAGCGGGAGATGGCGCTGGCGCTCGGCGCGGCGCTGCCTGCGCTCTGCCTCGCGGTGCTGTGGCTCTACGGGGCGCGGAGCGACATCGCTGGCTATCCGCTGACCGGCGTCGGGGCGCTGAAGGTGTTCGGCGGCGCCCTCGTCGCGGTCGCCGCGGCGCGGCTCGCGGCGGGGATGGCGCGGCCCGGCGCCGCGGCGCGGGGTCTCGCGCCGGCGCTCGGCGCCCTCGTCGCGGTGGCGGCGGCGGGGGTGCTGCTGCCGGCGACGGCGCCGGTCGTCGCGCCGCTCGGCGCCGCCGCGGCCGGGGCGCTGCACTGCGTCTGGCCGGTGCTGCCGCTCGCGGCCCTGCCGCTGGCGGCGAGCCTCGCGGCGCTGCGCGGCGGGGCGGTGACGCGGCCCGCGGCGGCCGGGGCGCTGGCGGGTCTCGCCTCGGGCGCGATCGCGGCGATGGCCTACGCGCTCTGGTGTCCGGCGGACGACCCGATGCTGGTGGCGCTCGGCTATGGCGGGGCGCTCTCGGTCACGGCGGCGGCGGGGGCGGCGCTCGGCCCCCGGGCGCTGCGCTGGTGAGGCGACGGCGAACGGAGGCCGCATGACCCTGGACGACCGACAGGCCGCGCTGTGCGACGCGGCGCCCGCGGACTACGCCGACCTGCGCGCGGTCAGCGTCAACTGCACGCTGAAGGCGGAGCCCGAAGCCTCCCACACCGGCCGCCTGATGTCGGCGGCCGAGGCGATGATGGAGCGCGTCGGGGTCGCGGTGGACCGCATCCACCTCGCCTCGCATCCCGTGGCCTTCGGCGTGCAGCCGGACATGACCGAGCACGGCGCCGCGCGCGACGCCTGGCCCGAGCTCTGGGCGCGGATCCGCGAGGCGGACGTGCTGCTGGTCGGCACGCCGATCTGGCTCGGCGAGGAGAGCTCGGTCTGCCGGCTGCTGATCGAGCGGCTCTACGGCATGTCGGGGCTGCTCAACGACAAGGGGCAGAGCGTGTTCTACGGCCGCACGGCGGGCGCCGTGATCACCGGCAACGAGGACGGCGTGAAGCACTGCGCGATGACGATCCTCTACGCGCTGCAGCACCTCGGCTACGCGATCCCGCCGCAGGCCGACTGCGGCTGGATCGGCGAGGCGGGGCCCGGCCCCTCCTACGGCGATCCGACCGATGACGGCCCGGCCGGCTTCGACAACGACTTCACGCAGCGCAACCTGACGATCATGACCTGGAACCTGCTGCACATCGCCCGCATGCTGCGCGACGCCGGCGGCCTGCCCCGCCACGGCAACGACCGCGAGGCCTGGCGCGCCGGCTGCCGCTTCGACTTCGAGAACCCCGAGCACCGGGCCTGACCGCCCTGCCCGGCGCCCCTCAGGCGCCGGCGGCGTCCGGGCGGCGCGGATCGAGCGCCACCAGTTCGGTCTCGTCGCCGAGTTCGGGCAGCCGGCCCTCGACGCGGCGCACGCAAAGGCCGGGGCCCGGCTCGGCCCCGCCCTCCTCGAAGGCGCGCGCCGTCATCAGCGCGGCGGCGTCCAGCGTGCGGCACAGCTTCTCCAGCTTCGCCACCCGGTTCACCACGTCGCCGATGATGGTGAACTCGTAGCGCCCGTCGACGCCGACCACGCCCAGCGTCACCGGACCCCGATCCATCGCGGCGCGCACCGCGGCCTCCGGCAGGCCCGCGGCACGGCGCTCCGCCGCCCAGGCCGCGCCCGCCTCGAGGATCGCGGCGAGCGCGGCGAGGCCGCGGCGCCCTTGATCCGCGTCCGCCCGCACCGCGCCGAAGGTCGCGAGGATGCCGTCGCCGAGATACTTGTCGATGGCCCCGCCATGGGCGTGGATCAACGGCACCACGCGCGCGTGGTAGTCGGCCAGCACCGCCAGCGTCTCCTCCGCCGACATCCGCGCCGAGAGCTCGCTGAAGCCGGCGAGATCGACCATCAGCACCGTCGCCTCGCGCCGCGCGCCGGGGCGCGAGAAGTCGAGATCCGCCTCCCGGATCGTCTCGGCGACGCCCGGGGCGAAGAAGCGCGAGAGGTCCTCCGTCGCCCGCCGCTCCGCGGCCTCGCGCAGCATCAGCCGGCGCGCCCGCGTGACCGCCACGGCGAGCACGCCGGTGGTCGAGGCGATGGCGAGGAGCTTGTCGACCTCGGCCCCGACGAGGATGCGCGCCGAGGTCATGTAGACCGCCCAGTTCCGCGTCACCGCCTGCGGCCCCGCCTCCTCCAGCGCGTAGCCGAAGAGCGCGCCCCAGCCGAGCACGGCCGCGATCCCCGCCGCGACGACCGGCCCCGCCTCCAGCCGCAGCGCCCGCACCGCGATCAGGATGAAGACGTAGAGCAGCGTCGGCGCCTTGAGGTAGACCGCCGGCTCGACGCCGTACTGCAGATGGAAGCTCCAGATCGTGATCATCAGGACCGCGACGTCGACCACCGCCGAAAGCAGCACGAAGGGCCGCGTCAGCCGCCCGGCCAGCGCGAAGCCCAGCCGGATCGCGGTGATCAGCGCGTACAGCGCCAGCACCGCCGGCACCGGCTCGAACGGGACCTCGGGCGGGAAGGCCTTGGGCGTGATCGCGTAGACGGCGCCGAAGAAGGCGACGGCGCCGAACTGCAGGCAGCACACCAGGATCTCGCTCGAGGCGTGCATGCCCTCGATCGCCTCGAGGCTTCGCCGCCCGAGACGGCGCGGCGGCGGCTCTCCGAGCACGAAGCGCTCGAGCCGCGCGAGGGGGCTCTCGGCGGCCGGAGGCTCGGGGCTTCGAGGGGCGTCGCGGTTCATCGGAGCGGAGGTTGCCCGATTCTCGCGGGCTCGGGCGATCAAGCTTCCGGCGCCGGGGCCGGCGCCTCCGCCGCCCGCCGCTCGCGCAGCGCCTCCGAGGCGCGGCGCACCGCCTCCGAGACCTCGCGCAGCCGGTCCGAGAGCGGACTGGTGCGCCGCCAGATCATCCCGATGCGCCGCGCCGGCCGCGGCGGGGCGAAGCGCGCGACCGAGACCGCGGCCGAGCGCGTCTCGACCGGCACCGCCATCTCGGGGATCAGCGTGACCCCGATGCCGGCGCCCACCATCTGCACCAGCGTCGAGAGCGAGCTGCCGTCCAGAAGCTCGCGCGGAGGCGACGAGGGCAGATTGCAGAACGAGAGCGCCTGGTCGCGGAAGCAGTGCCCCTCCTCCAGCAGCAGAAGGCGCATCGCGCGCAGCCCTTCGGCATCCGGCGTCGGGCGGCCGGCGTCCTCGGCCCGGCGCACCAGCACGAACTCCTCGCTGAAGAGGGGGACCTCGGCGAAGGCGGGCTCGGAGATCGGCAGCGCGACGATCGCGGTGTCGAGCCGCCCGTCCGAGAGCTCCCGCAGGAGGCGCGGCGTCAGCGTCTCGCGCACATGGATGTCGAGCCCCGCGTGCCGGCGCGTCAGATCCGCGATCAGCGTCGGCAGGAGATACGGCGCCACCGTCGGAATCACCCCGATGCGCAGGCGCCCCGCGAGGGAGCCGCCCTCGGCCCGCGCCAGATCCGCCAGCTCGTCGACCGAGCGCAGGATCTCGCGCACGCGGGCCGCGAAGGCCTCGCCGAGGCCGGTGAGCCGCACCTGCCGGGCGCCCCGCTCGAAGAGGGCGGCGCCGAGCGCGCCCTCCAGCTCCTTGATCTGCAGCGACAGCGCGGGCTGGGAGATCGAGCACGCCTCCGCCGCGCGGCCGAAATGGCCGTGCCGGGCCAGCGCCTCGAAATAGCGGAGCTGTTTCAGGGTGAGATTGTTCATAAGCCCTCCCTATCGCATCGATCAGGAAATTCAACTTAAACTAATGGAGAAGGACTGGTATCCAGCGGGGAGAGGCGACGGGAATCGCTCCCCCGCGGATCGGTCCCGCTCCGTCCCCGCCACCGCGCGTCCCGCGCAGCCAAGAACGGAGAGACCCCATGGACGGCAACGACGCCCCCGCCGCCGGCAAGTGCCCGGTGATCCACGCCACCTTCGGCGCCCGCACCAACCGCGAATGGTGGCCGAACCAGCTCAACCTCAAGATCCTGCACCAGAATCCGCCGGCCGGCGATCCGATGGGCGGCGAGTTCGACTATGCCGAGGCGTTCAGGGGCCTCGACCTCGCGGCGGTGAAGGCCGACCTGCGCGCCCTGATGACCGACAGCCAGCCGTGGTGGCCGGCCGACTACGGGCATTACGGGCCGTTCTTCATCCGCATGGCCTGGCACAGCGCCGGCACCTACCGCACCGCGGACGGCCGCGGCGGCGGCGGCTCGGGCTCGCAGCGCTTCGCGCCGCTGAACTCCTGGCCGGACAACGCCAACCTCGACAAGGCGCGCCGGCTGCTCTGGCCGGTGAAGCGCAAGTACGGGAACGCCCTGTCCTGGGCCGACCTGATGATCCTCACGGGCAACGTCGCGCTCGAGTCGATGGGCTTCGAGACCTTCGGCTTCGCCGGCGGTCGCGAGGACGTCTGGGAGCCGGAAGAAGATGTCTACTGGGGCAGCGAAGATGAGTGGCTGGCGACGAGCGACAAGCCCAAAAGCCGCTATACCGACAAACGGAATCTGGAAAACCCTCTGGCGGCAGTGCAGATGGGGCTGATCTATGTGAATCCGGAAGGCCCGGACGGCCAACCGGATCCGGTCGCCTCCGGCAAAGACGTCCGCGAGACCTTTGGCCGTATG
>DATFKM010000265.1:0-2026 GCA_035268645.1 Paracoccaceae bacterium
TTCGGCCCGCCAGTCGCGCTTGACCAGCGGGAACAATGCCCGAACCGAGGCCTCCACGCGCTGATCGTGAAACCCCAGCAGCCCCCGCACCCGGGCCCGCCCCAAGGCGCCCCGCGGCAAGATCGCCGGCTCCGGCGCGACCTCCTCCAGGAACTCCAGAATGGCGTTCGACTCGAACAGCGGCGCGCCGTCCGCCACCAGGCCCGGGACGCTTCCCGCGGGCACGATCGCGCGGTAGGCGGCGGAGCCATAGCCGCCCGGCGGCTCCCGCTCCTCGTAGGCCAGGCCCTTGTGATCCAAGGCGATCCGGACCTTGGCGACGAAGGCCGAGACGGCGACCCCGTAGAGCGTCAGCCTCACGCCAGCCGATCCTTCAACTCGTCGATCCGGTTGCAGCCGAGCTGCGTCATGACGTTGGACAGCTCGGCGCGCAGCACCTTCATCACATGCGCCGCGCCCGGCCGCCCGGCCGCCGCGACGCCGTAGACGAAGCTCCGCCCCAGCATCACGAAGTCCGCCCCCAGCGCCAGCGCCCGCGCGACGTCGTGCCCGTCCTGCACGCCCGAATCGTATATCACCGGGGCCCGTCCGCCGACCGCCTCGACGATGGCCGGCAGCGTCTCGATCCCGCCGGCGATCGAATCCAGCTGTCGCGCGCCGTGGTTGGAGGCCCAGATCCCGTCGCAGCCCATGTCCAGCGCCGCCTTCGCGTCGTCGGGATGCACGACGCCCTTGACCAGCAGCCTGCCCTTCCAGCGCTCGCGCAGACGTCCGAGCACCTCCGGCGTCACGGCGACGTTCATCTCGCGGTTCACGAACTCCGAGAACCTCGAGAGCTCCCGCTTCGAAACGTATTTCGTCATCGTCGCGAGGCTGGGGATGCCGCGGTCCAGCGTCGCGAAGGCCCAGGCCGGCCGCATCGCCACGTCCCAGATCAGCCGCGGCGTGATCGGGGGCGGCATGCCGAGGCCGGCGGCCCGCTGCCGCTCCCGCCGAGAGCCCGTCGGCACGTCGAGCGTCACGGCCAGCACCTCGGCCCCGCCGGCCTCGGCGCGGTCGAGAAGGTCGTCCAGGATCTCCTCGCTGCGCGGGACGTAGAGCTGGAACCAGAAGCTCTCGCCGGCGGCCTCGGCCACCTTCTCCAGCGCCTCCCCCGTCATGGTGGAGAGCGTGTAGGGCAGCCCGGCCCGCCGCGCCGCCCGCGCCAGCGCGAGTTCGGCCCCGGGCCACATCAGGCTCTGTATGCCCACCGGCGCGACGCCGAACGGCGCCTCCCAGGTCCGGCCGAACAACTCGGTGCGCAGGTCCGGCGACAGGGCGTCGACGAAGAAGCGCGGCGTGAGGCGCACCCGCTGGAAGGCCTCGCGATTGCGGTGGACGCCGGCGCCTTCGCCGGTGCCGCTGTCGAGATACTCCCACGCGACGCGCGGCATGCGCCGGCGCGCGCGCTCGCGCATGTGCCCGATCCCGGGCAGTCTGTCGTCCAAGGTCATCGGCGGCGGTTCCTCCCGTCCCCTTGTTGCCTTCCTCGTTCCGCGGCGGCAAGGGCGCCCGCTCCTGCCGGGGCGGACCGTCGCTCTCGACCGTCATCGGCATGCGGTCCGTGCAGAACCGGGACAGCGCGTATTCGACGGGCCGGCCGGCGGGGTCGAGGCTCGGCGACTCCGCCCGGATCGGCGGCGTGGCGTCGGGGATGCG
This sequence comes from Paracoccaceae bacterium, assembly GCA_035268645.1. Lineage (GTDB taxonomy): Bacteria > Pseudomonadota > Alphaproteobacteria > Rhodobacterales > Rhodobacteraceae > Albimonas. Next base: position 1,699 of record DATFKM010000265.1, read on the forward strand.
CAGGCGCCGCGCGAGCGGCGCCCCCGGACGTCGGGTGGTGAGGCGCGTCGGTAGTCCGGCACGCCGCATTCCGCCAGCGCGGAGGCGGCCGAATCCTTGCGCGCCAGCGCCTCGAGCAGGCTCTCGAGCGCCGCCGGCCAGACCGCGCGGGAGAAGGCCACGGGCACGCCGTCGGCGTAGCTCAGCGATTCCGCGCAATGCACCCGAGAGCGGGGGGGGGGGCGGCCCCAGCGCCTCGGCCTCCGCCCGACGGGCGCCGGCGGTCTCCATCGCCCGGACCTCGCGCGAGGGTTTCCGCCCGGCACGGCGCAGGGTCTCGGTGAAGCGT
>DATFKM010000266.1:0-7370 GCA_035268645.1 Paracoccaceae bacterium
CGGCGCGGGCGGCCGCCAAGCGCGGCGCGCGGCTGGCGATCTGGGGCGCACGGCCGGCGCCGCCGGAGGCCGCGGGGCTGGAGACGCTGCGGCTGGAGGACGGCTTCGTGCGCTCGGTCGGGCTCGGGCTGCGGCATGCGCCGCCGGCCTCGCTCGCGGTCGATGCGCTCGCCCTCTATTTCGACGCGACGCGGGAGACGGATTTCGAGCGGCTGGCGCGGGAGGCCGCGTTTCCGCCGGCGCTGCTGGCCCGGGCGGGCGCGCTGCGCCGGCGGCTGGTGGCGCTCAGGATCACGAAATACAACGTCGGCGGGGCCGCCGCGCTGCCGGAGACGCGGCGGCGCCGGCTGCTGGTGCCGGGGCAGGTGGAGGGCGACGCCTCGCTCCGCTTCGGCTCTCCCTCGATCCGGAGCAACGCCGAACTGCTGCGCGCGGCGCGGGCGCGCAACCCGGACGCCTTCCTGCTCTACAAGCCGCATCCGGACGTGCTGACCGGGCTGCGCGAGGGCGCGGTCGACGCCGCGACGCTCGCCGAGGCCGCCGACGCCGCGGCGCCCGACGCCTCGGCCGAGGCCTGTCTCGACTGGGCGGACGAGGTGGAGACCATGACCTCGCTGATGGGCTTCGAGGCGCTGCTGCGCGGCAAGCCGGTGGCGGTGCACGGGCGGCCCTTCTACCACGGCTGGGGGCTGACCGCGGCGGCGGGGACGCCGTTCGACCGCGGCCGGCGGCTGAGCCTCGACGCCCTCGCCGCGGCCGCGCTGATCCTCTATCCGCGCTACGTCGATCCGGGCACCGGGCTGCCGGCGACGCCGGAGCGGGTTCTGGACTGGCTGCACGAGGAGCGCGCCTTCGTGCGCACGCGACGCGGCCGGCTGCGCGAAGGCTGGCGGCACATGGTGTCCCGCGTGCTGAACGTGGTGCGCTAGAGACACGCCGTGGCCATCCGACGCCGACGCATCTCAGGGTTGTGGACGGCCGCGCCGCGCCGTGCCAACAGGTTCGCGCCGCGGGAGCGAACGAGACGGCGAACGGCGGACGAGGTGATGAAGGCAGGTCGGGCGAAGCGTCGGGGCGCCGGCAGCGTGGCGTCGCGCGGCGCGGCGTTGGTGATGGTCATTGCGGGGGCGGCGGGATCGGCCGCTTCGCAGCCGGCGGAGCCGCGTCAGCCGGCGAGCTTCAATCTCTACGGGGCCACCGGCCTCGTGGACATGCCCTCCGCGCGGATGCAGCCGGACGGGCAGCTCTCGCTCACCGGCGCGGGCTTCGGCCCCTTCCTGCGCAACACGCTGACGTTTCAGGTGCTGCCGCGGATCGAGGGCTCGTTCCGATATTCGATCCTGGACGACTTCTTCGAGGACGGGGTCAACCTCTACGACCGCAGCTTCGATCTGAAGATCCTGCTCTCGGACGAGACGCGGAGCCTGCCTGCGGTGGCGTTCGGGCTGCGCGACTTTCTCGGAACGGGGATCTATTCGGCCGAGTATTTCGTCGGCACCAAGCAGTTCGGCGAGAGCCTCGCGGTCACCGCCGGCTTCGGCTGGGGGCGGCTCTCGGGCCTGAACGGGGTGCGCAATCCCGTCTGCTCGATCCGCGACAGCGCCTGCAGCCGCGAGGGCTTCGGCGAGGCGGGCGAGGTGCAGTTCGGCAACTTCTTCCGCGGCGAGGATCTGGCCTTCTTCGGCGGCGTCGAGTGGCGGCCGCGGTTCCTGCCGGGGCTCGTGGTGAAGGGCGAGTACTCGTCGGACGATTACGCCCGCGACGGCCGCTTCAACGGCTTCGAGCAGGAGATCCCCCTCAATTTCGGCATCGAATACGACGGTTTCGCGCCGGTCAGCTTCGGCGCCTACGCCATGCACGGCACGGCCGTCGGCCTGCGGGCCACGGTGTCCTTCAACCCGAAGGAGCCGCTGACGCCGCCGGACCTCGAACGCGGCCCGGCGCCGTTCCAGGTGCGCCCGTCGCTGCCGGCGGTGACGGCGCCCGAGTTCGGGCCGGTGCTGGAGCGCATCGGCGAGGATGCGCCGGACGGCTCGGATCTGCGCGTCGCGGAGATGACTCTCGCCGTCGAGACGCAGGGCGCGCGCTGGGCCGAGGCGACGGTGGACGCCGAGCCGGGCGACGCCTGCCCGGTCGACGCCGCGCGGGAGATCGACGCCTGGCTCGGCGTCGTCGACGGCGTGACGCTGCGGAGCGAGGGCGGCGCGCCGGTCTGCAGCGTGGTGCTGCGCGCCGAGGGCCGCGAGCACGTCGCCGCGCGCAGCGCCCCGGCGGCCGAGCCCGACACCGCCTGGCACGCCGATCCCGAAACCCGGCGTCGCACCGCGCGGGCCGCCGTCGCGGCGGTGGCGGCGGAGGGGCTGATCGTCGAGGCCTGGCGGCTGGAGCCGACGACCTTCGCCGTCGATCTGCGCAATCCCACCTACCGGGCGGCGCCGCAGGCGATCGGACGAAGCGTCGCCGCGGTCTCCGGGCTGCTGCCGCCGTCGGTCGAGCGGCTCGAGGTGACGTTGGTCGGGGGCGGCGTTCCGGCGGCGACGGTCGTCCTGCGGCGGAGCGCGCTGGAGCGACGCTACGCGCGGCCCGAGGCGGCGCGGCTGAGCTGGCTCGACGCCACGCTGAGCGACGCGCCGACCGCCGCGACCCGCGGCATGCGCCCGGTCGAGGACGCCTATCCGCGGATCACCTGGGGGTTGAATCCCTATCTGCGGCTCGGCCTGTTCGATCCGGACGAGCCGCTGCGCTGGGATCTGCGGCTGCGCGCGGACGCTGCGCTGGAGGTCACGCCCGGATTCACGGTGAACGGGCGCGTGACCCAGCGTCTCTACGGTCAGCTCGGCGACATCGACCGGACCTCGGATTCGCAGCTGCCGCGCGTCCGCTCGGAGTTCCGTCGCTACCTCGAGAACGACACGCCGGTGATGGAGCGCCTGACCCTCGATCAGGTGCTGAAGCTGAGCCCCGAGATCTATGCGCGGGGGTCGGTCGGTTATTTCGAGGAGATGTTCGCCGGCGTCGGCGGCGAGGTGCTGTGGAAGCCGGCGACGCAGGACTGGGGCCTCGGCGCCGACCTGAACTACGCGGTGCAGCGCGGGTTCGACATGAATTTCGACCTGCGGGACTACGACGTCGTCACCGGCCATGGCTCGGTCTACTGGGACACCGGCTGGCGCGACATGGAGCTTCAGGTGGACGCCGGGCGCTATCTGGCGGGCGACTGGGGCGGCACCTTCGCGTTGACGCGGCGCTTCAGCAACGGCTGGGAAGTCGGCGGCTTCTTCACGCTGACCGACGTGCCCTTCGACGAGTTCGGCGAGGGCAGCTTCGACAAGGGCATCCGGCTGACGATCCCGCTCGGCTGGTCGCTGCCGGGGGCGGGACAGGCGCGGTATTCGACCGTGATCCGTCCGCTGACCCGGGACGGCGGGGCGCGGCTTCAGATCGACAACCGGCTCTACGGCCATGTCCGCGACCTCGACCGCGGCGGGCTTCGCGAGGATTGGGGGAACTTCTGGAAATGACCGGTCGCGCCTCCGCCCTGCGCCGCGCGGCGGTCTTCGGCGCGTTTCTCGCCGTGGCCGCTGCGGCGGGCTGCAGCAGTCTCGAACGCACGCCGACGGGCGCCGTGATCGCGGCCGTGCGCGGCGGCTTCGTCGATCCGCCGCCGCCGGCGCAGCCGACGCGCGCCGAGGTCGAGGCGCTGGGGTTCGCCACCATCGCGGCGCGCTTTTCGGACGAGGGGCCGCGGGCCTTCCTCGTCGCGGCGGCGGTGGCGGAGGACTACGTCACCTATTCGGCCGCCGACAGGCGCAACCTGATCCTGCATGGCGCGGCGGTCAGCGCGATCCGCGGCGTCGGCTCGGGCCTCGTGTCGCACGCCTCGGGCCCCGGCCCCGACCCGCTGGTCACGCGCATGCCGCTCGAGGCCTGGCCGTCGCGGCTGGTGCGCACCTGGCGGTTCAGCGACGCGCTCGGCCGCGAGACGGTGCGCGCGGCGGAGTGCCGTCCGCGGGCGGTCGAAGCGGAGCGGGTGGAGATCCTCGAGCGCCGCTACGACCTCGTGCGGGTGGAGGAGCGCTGCACGACCTCGACGGGGAGCTTCGTGAACCTGCATTGGGTCGAACCGGAGAGCGGCTTCGTCTGGAAGACCCGCCAGTGGATCGGCGAGCGCACGCCGCCGGTCTGGATCGAGATCGTCACGCCGTTCGGCTGAGACGCCCGAGGGCGACGGATCGGATCGCATCCGCCCCGCATCGCTTGCCCCGAGACGGGAGCCGCTACGTCATCCGGGCGCGCGCATCTGGGCGAGCGCGGCCTGCACCACGCGGGAGCCGGGGTCGGCGAAGGCGTCGTACATCTCGAAATGGTCGGCCGGCAGGGCCTCGGCCACGATCGCGGCGGGGCCGAGCGCGGCGGCGACGTCCCGCGACTGACGCTTGAACTCCTCGTGCTCTCCCTCGCCCCAGAACACGGCGACCGGCGGCGGATCGGACGGCAGGCGGCGGATCGGAGAGAGGGCGTCGGCCTCGGCCGCGCTCAGCCGGAGATAGCCGTTGCGGGCGCTGAGGCGCACCGGCTCGAGATCGTAGGCGCCGCTGACCAGGGTCAGGCCCGCCGGCGCGTCGGGCGGCAGGCCGACCTCGCGCCGCCAGTCCGCGTCGAGCAGGCAGGCGGCGAGATGGGCGCCGGAGGAGTGGCCGGAGACGAACAGGCGTTCCGCCCCCGGCACGGTCGCGCGCAGCCAGAGGAACGCCCGCCGGATCTGGTCGACGATCGCGGGCAGAGGCTCCGCCGGGGCGAGGGAGAAGTTCGGTATGGCGACCGTCGCCCCCTCGGCGCCGAGGGCCGGTGCGACGAAGTCGGCGTCGTCGGCGCCGAGGGCGCGCCAGGCGCCGCCGTGCAGGTGCAGGTGCACCGGGCCGCCCGGCCTGCCGGGATGCAGGTGCAGGCGCTCGTCGGGATGCGGTCCGTAACGGAGCACCGCGGGCGGCCTGCGGCGGCGCAGCGCCTCCCCCGCCGCGGCCCAGCGCGCCATGCGGTCCGCCATGTCCGGCACCAGAGCGCGCTGATCGTACTGCCTGTCCAGCTCCGCCTGCGTCAGCCCGAGCCAGACCGCGTTCTCCGTCATCCGCCCTTCCCCCGCCGTTGCACTTGTCCGGACGACCTGCTCATCTTCCGCCGCGTCCTTCAACCGTCCGGGCGCGTCGCCGAAAGGTCCGCCCATGCCCGAGCCGGCCATCGCGTTCCGCGACGTGAGCCTCGCGCTCGGCGGCGTCGAGATCTACGGCGGCCTCGACTTCGAGGTGGCCGAGGGCGAGTTCGTCTGCCTGCTGGGGCCTTCGGGCTGCGGCAAGTCCACCGCGCTCCGCCTCGTCGGCGACCTGCTCGGCGGCTACGGCGGCGAGGTGACGGTGGAGGGCCGCGCCCCGCGCGAGATGTGGGAGCGCATCGCCTACGTCTTCCAGTCGCCCCGCCTGCTGCCCTGGCGCGACGCGCTCGACAACGCCGCCTTCGGCCTCGAGATGCGCCGCCCCGAAATGCCGCGGGAGGAACGCCGCGCCCGCGCCGCCCGCCAGCTCGAACGCGTCGGCCTCGGCGCCGACATGGCCAAGTCCCCCGCCATGCTCTCCGGCGGCGAGCGCCAGCGCGTCGCCATCGCCCGCGCGCTCGCGCTCGAGCCCGAGATCATCCTGATGGACGAGCCCTTCTCGGCGCTCGACCCGGACACCCGTCGGCGTCTCCGCGCCCAGATCGTCGATCTCTGGCGCGAGACCGGGCGCACCGTGCTGTTCGTCACGCACGACGTGGACGAGGCGCTGGAACTCGCGGACCGGATCGTGGTGCTCTCGACCAAGCCGGCGCGGGTGCGCGCCGTCGTGGCGCCCGGGGCCCCGCGCCCGCGGGACGTGGACGGCGACGAGGCGCTGCGCGCCGAACGCCGCAAGCTGCTGGAGATCTTCCGGGAGCTCGGCGAACCGACGGAAGAGGAGGTCTGAAAGATGAGACGCATTCTGATCGCGGCCGCCGCGGCGCTGGTGGCGCTGCCGGCCTGGGCCAAGGACGTGGTGAGCTTCGGCTATCTCGCCGACCCGAGCCACGAGGCCGTCATGTGGGCCCTCAAGAACGGCAAGGTCACCTCCGACACGGTGGAGATCGAGGCGACCGCCCTGCAGATCCCGGCGCTGATCCAGGCCACCGTCGCGCGCAGCTACGACGTCGTGCAGACCGCCGGCATGGCGATTCCGCGCGCCCGCGCCAGGGGACTCGACCTGCGCATCATCGGGACCGCGCTGCGCTACCAGGACGCCGGGCAGGGCGCCGACATCTGGGTCCCCGCCGACAGCGACATCCGGTCGGCCGAGGACCTGAAGGGCCGCAAGCTCGCGGTCTATTCCGTCGGCTCCTCGGGCATCACGCTGGTGCGCATCGCGCTCGCCGACACGCACGGGCTCGACGTCGACCTGAAGTCGGGCGACCTGGAGTTCGTGGAGATGCCGGCCCCCGGCATGCCCGCCGCCCTCTCCGGCGGCCGCGTCGACGCGGCGACGCTGATCCACGCCCAGGCCTTCGCGGCGCAGGAGACCGGGGAGTTCCGCTCCATCGTCTCCACCGCGGTCGACAACGTCGAGGCCTTCGGCGTGCGCATGGTCTCCGCCGTCCTCGCCGGCTACGGCGACAAGCTGGAGGCGGAGCCCGAGAAGTACCGGGAATTCCTGCGCCTGCTCGACGCCTCCGCCGAATACGCCGTCGCCAACCCGGACGAGGTGTTCCCGGCGGTGGCCGAGGAGACCGGGGTGGATCCGGCCTTCTTCGAGCGCTGGTTCGCGGAATATTCCAGCTTCCCGGTGCTGATCTCGGAGGACGACCGCAAGGCCATCGGGATCCTCTGGGCCGAGGCCGAGAAGCTCGGCCTGCTCGAGGACGTGCCGCCGGTCGAGGAGACGATCTGGGACGGGACCGTCACCGAGGCCGAGGGCTGATCCCGCGGTGAGCCTCGTCGACGCCGCCGAGCGCACCCCCCGCGCCGCCGTCCCCGACCGGGCGGCGGCGCGGCGACGGTCGACGGAGACCGTCACCTCCGTCCTGTTCTGGGCGGCGGCGCTCGGCGTCTGGCACCTCTACTCGCTGACGGTGCCCGCCTATCAGCTTCCGGGGCCGGCGGCGGTGTTCGCCCGCATGGCGGACTTCGCGACCGAGGCCGACCTCGCGCTGCAGCTCGCCATCTCGCTCGGGCACGTCGCGGCGGCGATGGCGATCGCCTTCGTGGTCGGCTCGGCGCTCGCCGTCCTGCCCTCGGCGCTGCCGGCGACGCGGCGGCTGGTGGACGGGCGGCTGACGCCCTTCCTCAACGCCTTCTCCGGCATCGGCTG
>DATFKM010000267.1:0-2113 GCA_035268645.1 Paracoccaceae bacterium
CGCCTGCGCCGCGATCACGCCGAGGAGCTGCATGATCATGTAGACCGAGAGCGCCTGGCCGCGCGTCTCGTTGGTCGCGCCGTCGTTCAGCCAGCTCTCGGCGACGACGTAGACCGCGGCGAAGCAGGCGCCGACGAGCACGCGCATCACGCCCCAGGCCCAGACGTCGGGAATCGCGGGGTAGAGGATGAAGACGGCGGAGATGATCGAGGCCATCGCCGCGAAGACGCGGACGTGCCCGACGCGCCGGATCAGCGCCGGGGTGGAGCGCGAGGAGATCAGGAAGCCGAGGAAGTAGCCGGACATCACCAGCGACATCTCGCCGGCCGAGAAGCCTTCCATGGCGCCGCGGATGCCGAGCAGCGTGCCCTGCATGCCGTTGCCGAGCATGAGCAGGAAGATGCCGAGCAGCAACGGCCAGACGTTCTTCAGAAGGGGAAGCATCGGGGATCTCCGGAGGACGCGACTCGCCCCTCGCGCCCGGGGACGGCGCGAGCCATGCCGCGCCGCCGCGGGCGCGTCTGCCACGGAGACGACCTGCGCGCGTCGTTTTCAGGCCGGGACGTGTCGGCGCGGGGCGGTCAGCCTTCGGGCAGCAGCAGCGAGGAATCGCCGTAGGAGTGGAAGCGGTAGCGCCCGGCCACCGCGTGGGCGTAGATCCGGCGGATCCGATCCAGCCCCATGACCGCGGCGACGAGCATCATCAGCGTCGAGCGCGGCTGGTGGAAGTTGGTCATCAGCCCGTCGCAGAGGCGGAAGCGGTGGCCGGGGGTGATGAAGATGTCGGTCTCGCCCGTCCAGGGGGCGAGGCGGCCGTCCTCCCTCGCCGCGGTCTCGAGCAGGCGCAGGGCGGTGGTGCCGACGGGGATGACGCGCCCGCCGGCGGCGCGGGCGGCGTTGACGCGCTCCGCGGTCTCGGCGGTCACCTCGCCCCATTCGGCGTGCATCCGGTGGCCTTCGACGGTGTCCGAGGTCACCGGCAGGAAGGTGCCGGCGCCGACATGGAGCGTGAGGCGCGCCGAGAGGATGCCGGCGGCGTCGAGCGCGGCGAGCAGGACGTCGTCGAAGTGGAGCGAGCCGGTCGGGGCGGCGACGGCGCCGGGCTTCTCGGCCAGCGCGGTCTGGTAGTCCTCCCGGTCCTGCGCGTCGGCGGCGCGGCGGCGGGCGATGTAGGGGGGAAGCGGCATCTCCCCCGCGGCGGCGACGGCGGCGTCGAGGGCGGGGCCGGCGCGGTCGAAGACGAGGCGGGCCTCGCCGCCGGTCAGCGCCGCGACCTCCGCCGTGAGGCCGTGGGCGAAGGCGATGCGCTCGCGGGGACGCAGGCGCCGGGCGGGGCGGACGAGGGCGTCCCAGGCGTCGGGCGCGGCGCGGCGGATCAGGGTCGCCTCGATCCGCGCGACGCCCTCGCCGTCCGGCGTCTCGCGCCGGCGCTCGCCGAACAGGCGGGCGGGGATCACCTTGGTGTCGTTGAAGACGAGCAGGTCGCCGGGGCGGAGGATCTCCGGCAGGTCCTCGACGCGGCGGTCCTCGATCGCGTCGCCGCGGGCGACGAGCATCCGCGCCGCGCGCCGGGGGCGGGCGGGGCGGAGGGCGATGAGCTCCTCGGGGAGGTCGTAGTCGAAGTCGTCGACGCGCATGGGCGTCCCGCTAGGGCCTTCGCGCGCGGCTGTCCAGCGCGGCCGTCCGGCGCGGCCGTCCGGCTTGGGGCGTCAGCCGTCGGGGCCGAGCATCCACTCGCCCTCCGGCACGAAGGCGTGGAAGGCGAAGGCGAAGAGGACGTCCGCGGCGACGGGCGCGCCGGTGGCGGCGTCGTAGACGCGGACCATGCCGACGTCGCGCCCCTCGGCGATGGTCTCGGCGTCGAGCGCGGAGGCCATGCCGGACGACCAGACGAGGCGGTGGCCGGCCTCCGTCAGCTCGCCTGCCGCCGCGAGGCGTTCCAGCGGCCAGGCGCGGGTTCCGACGCGCACCACGCGGGCGAGGGGGTAGACGCCGTGGGGCGGCGGCTCGCCCGAATAGAGGAAGGGGATGCCGGTGTCGTAGCGGTGATAGGGGTTCACGCCGTAGGGACGGCTCCAGCCCTCGGGCGAGCCGCCGCCCCACGGCGTCTACC
>DATFKM010000268.1:0-6589 GCA_035268645.1 Paracoccaceae bacterium
CGCCCGGTCGTCCACCTGATGCACATCCGCAAGACAGCCGGGACCGCCCTGAAGGACGCCTTGGCGCCGATCCGCGAGGAGGGCACCGAGACCTGCGCCATCCGCCCCTGCCCGCACCGCTTCACCCTCGCCGACCTGCCGCCGGGCGAAAAGCTCGTGGCCGTGCTGCGCGACCCGATCGACCGTTACGTCTCCGGCTTCTTCTCGCGCCTGCGCGAGGGCAGGCCGCGCTACCACAAACCCTGGAGCGAGGCGGAGCGCGCCTGCTTCGAACGCTTCGCGACGCCCGACGTCCTCGCCCGCGCCCTGCACGCCGAGGACGCCGAGACCCGCGAGGCCGCCGAAGCCGCCATGCGCGGCGTCAACCACGTCCGCACCAGCCTCTGGGACTGGTTCATCGACGAGGCGACGCTCCGCGCCCGCGCGCCCGACATCCTCCTGCTCATGCGTCAGGAGCGGCTGGCCGACGACTTCTCCCGCCTTCTGGATCTGATCGGCGCGCCCGACACGCTGCGCCTGCCCGAGGACGAGACCCGCGCCCACGCCAACCGCTACGACGACGACGCCCGCCTCTCGCCGGAGGCGGTGGAGATCCTGAAGGACTGGTACGCCCGCGACTACGCGCTGCTGGCCTTCGCCGAGGCCGAACTCGGCCTCGCCCCGCTGGAGGGGCCGACGGGATGGCAGAAGCGCCTCGCCGCGGCCCCCTGAAAACGCGAAGCCCCCGCCCGGAGGGAGGTCCGGGCGGGGGCTGACGGCCGCGTCGATCCTGGGAGGAGGGCTCGACGCGGCGCGTGCGGGCCGGCGGCTGGGAGGAACCGCGGCCCGATCCGGTGCGACGTCGGCTCAGGCCGTGCGGCCGCCCTTCGGCGTCTCGGCGCCCGCGAAGAGCCCGCGGATCCAGGCGGCGAACGCCACGCCGGCCTCCCGGAACGCTTCCGCGCGCATGCGACGCGCATCGGCTTCCAGGGTCCGGATCTCGGCGTCGGTGACGATGTGACGGTTCATGTTCGGCCTCCTTGGCGAGCCCCCGCCGCGCCTCGCGCGGCCCCCGAGGGCCCCTTGCTTCGTTGGCCTTACAATTAAGCGACGCTGTCCCTTTGTGCACCGCACAAATGTCGAAGCCCGCTTTGCGCTGAGCGCATGGCGCGTCAACGAACCGTCAAGATCCGCACGGCGCGCGCGCGCCGCGCGCAACGCGGCTCAGAGGACCGCCGGCGCCCGTCCCGGCAGCGTCGCGAGCTCCAGCCAGCGCGCCAGGTGATCCTCCACCGAGCGGAAGCAGAGCAGCTCGAACGCCGCCTCCCCCGTCCCTCGGATCATCGCCGCGACCTCGGCGACATGCGTCCGCCGCACGTCGCCCTCGCCGAACGCCGCGCGGGAGAGATCCACCGCCGCGCCCTTGGCCAGCACGTCCCGCGCCCCGGGCCCCGAAACCCGGAAGGCGGCGCGCATGTCCGAGACGTCCGCCGCCAGCCCGGCGACCTCCGCCAACGCGCCGGCCAGCGCCGCCGCGTCCCAGCGCGGACAGATCAGCAGCCGCTCGTCGGGGCTCATCCAGACCAGCGCCCGGTCGCCGGCGCCCTCCCAGCGCCGCACGCCCGGATCCGGCACGCCCGCCGCCTCGGCCACACCCGCCATCGCCTCCGGCGCCGCGCGCAGCGCCACCATTCCGCGCGGCGACAGCCGCTCCGCCGTCGCCGGCCGCGCCCGATCAGACATCCTGCCGCGCCCCTTCCGGATCGTACCATCCCGGCGCGACCACCCGCGCCTTCACCACGCCCCCCTTCACCGGAAAGCGCAGCGTCTCGCCCATCCGCTCCGGCCCCCGCTCGATCAGCGCCATGGCGATGGACCGCCCCAACGTCGGCGAGCGATAGGTGGACGTGACGTGCCCGATCGTCCGGCGCGCGCGCCCACGCCCCTCGACCGCATGCGCGCCGTCCGGCAGCACCGCCGCGGGATCGACCGTCTCCAGCCCCACCAGCCGCAACCGGTCCTCGCGCACCAGATCGCTCCGCATCATCCCGCGCTTGCCGAGGAAGTCGTCCTTCTTCTTCGACACCGCCCAGCCCAGCCCGAGATCGAGCGGCGTCACCGTCCCGTCCGTCTCGTCCCCGATCATCACGAAGCCCTTCTCGGCCCGCATGACGTGCAGCGCCTCGGTCCCGTAGGGCGTGATCCCGAACTCGGCCCCCGCCTCGCGCAGCGCGTGCCACAGCGCCTGCCCGCGCGAGGCCGGCGCCGCGACCTCATACGAAAGCTCGCCCGAGAACGAGATCCGATAGACCCGCGCCGGCATCCCGCCGAGCGTCCCCTCCGCCATCCCCATGAAGGGCAGCGCCTCGCGGCCGAGATCCATGCCGCCGAGCCGCTCCAGCACCTCGCGCGCCTTCGGGCCCACCACGGCGACCTGCGCCCACTGCTCGGTCACGTCCGCGACCCAGACCCGCAGATCCCACCACTCGGTCTGCAGCCATTCCTCCAGCCAGCCATGCACCCGCCCGGCGCCGCCCGAGGTTGTGTGCAGCAGGAACGCCTCCTCCGACAGCCGCGCCACCACGCCGTCGTCGAACAGGAACCCCCCCTCGTCGCACATCAGCCCGTAGCGGCAGCGTCCCGGCTTCAGCGTCGACATCATGTTGGTGTAGACCCGATCGAGGAACAGCCCCGCGTCCGGCCCCGTCACCAGCATCTTGCCGAGAGTCGAGGCGTCGAGCATCCCCACCGACCCCCGCGTCGCCAGGATCTCCCGCTCCACCGCCTGCGCGCGCGTCTCCTCCCCGCGCCGGTAGCAGAACGGCCGCCGCCAGTCCCCGACCGGCTCCCAATCCGCGCCGTTGGCGTCGTGCCAGGCGTCCATGGGCGTCCGCCGCACCGGCTTGAACAGCTCCCGCCGGTTCGCCCCCGCGATCGCCCCCAGCGTCAGGGGCGTATAGGGCGGCCGGAACGTCGTCGTCCCCACCTGCGGGATCTCCGCCCCCCGCGCCTCCGCGAGAATCGCGAGGCCCACGACGTTCGAGAGCTTGCCCTGATCCGTCGCCATCCCCAGCGTCGTGTAGCGCTTGGCGTGCTCGACGCTCTCGTAGCCCTCCTGCGCCGCGAGCCGCACGTCCGCCACCTTCACGTCGTTCTGGAAGTCCACGAAGGCGTGGGAGGCCGCCTCCGGCCCCATCCCCTCGGGCGAGGTCCAGAGCGGCCGCAGCGCCGCCTCCTCCGCGTCGACGCCCACCGGCGCCGAGCCCGCGGCCGACGCCGCGCAGGGCTTGCGCAGCACCTCCTGCGCCGCCAGCACCCCCGCGCCATGCGCATCCGCCAGGGCCGCGCCGACCCGAAGCTCCCCGTTCGCCGTGCCGGCCGCGATCACGAAGGCCTCGCCGTCCGCGCCCCGCGCCGCCCGCGCCGCATCGGGCCGGAACATCGCGCCCTCGTCGTCCCAGACCAGTCTGCCGCCCGCCTGACTGAACAGATGCACGACCGGAGACCATCCGCCCGCCATCGCCACCGCGTCGCAGCGGATCTCCCGCGCCTCGCCGGAGCCGTCCACGGCCCCGACGCGCACCCCCTTCACCCGCATCCGGCCCAGCACGTCCCAGACCGCCGCGCCTGCGACGACCGAGACCCCGGCGCCTTCCGCCTCCGCCCGCAGCGGCCCGGCGGCATCCCGCGCGTCCACCACCGTCACCGCCGAGCCCGCGCCCTTCAGCGCCAAGGCCGTCCGATAGCCGTCGTCGCAGACCGTCGCGACGACCGCCCGCCGCCCCACCGCCACACCCCAGAGGTCGAGATGATCCCGCACCGCCGAGGCCAGCATCACCCCCGGCCGGTCGTTCCCCGCGAAGGCGATCGGCCGCTCGATCGCGCCTGTCGCCGTCACCACGCGGCCCGCGCGCACCTTCCAGAGCCGCTCGCGCAGTCCGCCCTCGGCCCCGTTCGCCGCCGCGTCCTCGATCACCAGGCAGAAGCCGTGATCCTGCACGCTGGCGAGCTCCGCGTTCAGCCGCATCGTCACGCGGGGCGAGGCGCGCAGCTCCGCCACCGCCCCGCGCACCCAGGCCTCCGCCGGCCTGCCGTCGATCTCCGCGCCGTCCGTCGGCGCCCGCCCGCCCCACCAGCCGGCCCGCTCCACCAGCAGCACCCGGGCGCCCCCGCGCGAGGCCGCCAAGGCGGCGGCGAGGCCCGAGACCCCGCCCCCCGCGACCACCACCTCGGTCTCGTGGTGGTAATGCTCGTAATCGTCCGGGTCCGGCCGCTCCGGCGCGCGCCCCAGCCCCGCCGCCCGCCGGATCGCCGGCTCGAACAGATGCTTCCACAGCGCCCGCGGCCGCATGAACGTCTTGTAGTAGAACCCCGCCGGAAACCAGCGGTAGGCCAGCGCGTTCACCTCGCCGACGTCGAGGTCGAGCGAGGGCCAGCGGTTCTGGCTCTCGGCGACCAGCCCCTCCGCCAGCGGCACGACCGTCGCGCGAAGGTTCGGCGTCCGCCGCGCGCCGGTCCCGACCGAGACCAGCGCGTTCGGCTCCTCCGCCCCCGCCGCCACCGGCCCGCGCGGGCGGTGATACTTGAAGCTCCGCCCCATCACGACGCGCCCCGAGGCGAGCAGCGCCGAGGCCAGCGTGTCGCCCGCGAAGCCCTTCATCCGCCGCCCGTCGAACCGGAACGTCACCGGCCGCGCGCGGTCGATCAGCCGCCCGCCGGCCTCCACCCGCCGCGCCATCACGCACCCTCCCCGAACGGAGACTCGAACCCCGGCCGCCGCGCCCGGATCCGCTCGATCACGTCCTCCGGCGGCACGGAGACCTGCGCGGAATATTCCGCGAACACCTCCAGCGTCGCCGTGCAGCGCGCGACGTGGAACCACTTCCCGCAGCCATAGCCGTGCCGCCAGCGTTCGAAATGCACGCCCTTCGGATTGCGCCGCTCGAAGAGATAGGCGGCGAAGGCGTCGTCCGAGCTCCCCGGCCCCTCACGGCGCAGGTGCGCCTCGCCGCCCGGATGGAACTCCGTCTCCTCGCCCTCGACCCCGCAGACGGGGCATCTCAGCCTCAGCATGGCCTCAGCCCTTCCGTAACCCGAATCGCGCGATCCCCGCCGGCGAACCAGCCGGAGGCTCCGCCATGTCCCGTCCCGACGACGCCCCCCCGCCCTCGTCCGGGGGCCTCTTCGCCGTCCTGATCCTCGGCGCCCTCGCCGCGCTGCTCGCCGGCGTCCTGCTCGGCGCCCGCCTCGCCCCGCCCGGCGACGATCCCGATTGAGCGGGCGTTCTTGTTGCGTTCTCCCGCCGGGACGTGATAGGAACATTCCACGAACATCAAGGGAGACACCCCATGGCGCTCGACGGCTTCCACGACCCCCTCGACTGGCGCGTCCCCGCCGGCCCGAAGGCCGCCGAGGCCGCCCGCGCCGCCGAACTCGCCCTCTGCCGCCACCTCCCGCCGGGCCTGCGCTGGGAGGCCGACTTCCGCGCCGACCCGCTTGCGGCCACCCATCACGAGGCGTTCCGCGCCGCCCACGCCGCCGCCGTCCGCCGTGCCGACGAAGTCGGCGACGACGGCGCGCCGTGGGAGCTGGAGGACGAGGGCGCCCCCTTCGACGAGCCCTTCGGCGACTGACCGCACGGGCGCGGCGCCCGCCGCCTCGGTCCGGGGCGTCGCCGCCCGGGTCAATGCGCCACCGCCGCGGCGACCGACTCGTCGATCATCCGCCCCTCCCGGAACCGCTCCAGCCCGAAGGGCGCCGCGATCGGATCCTCGCCCTTGGCGATCAGCCCCGCCGTCGCCCAGCCCGAGCCCGGAATCGCCTTGAACCCGCCGGTCCCCCAGCCGCAATTGATGGTGATCCCCGGCACCGGCGTCCTCGAGATGATCGGAGAGCGGTCGCCGGTCATGTCCACGATCCCGCCCCACTGGCGCAGCATCTTCATGCGGCTGACGATGGGGAAGGTCTCGCACAGCGCCCGCACCGTCTCCTCGACCTGCGGGAAACTGCCGCGCTGGGTGTAGTTGTTGAACCCGTCCGCCCCGCCGCCGATCACCAGCTCGCCCTTGTCGGACTGGCTCATGTAGCCGTGCACCGTGTTGGCCATCACCACGATGTCCATCACCGGCTTCACCGGCTCCGAGACCAGCGCCTGCAGCGCCACCGACTCGATCGGCAGCCGGAAGCCCGCCATCTCCGCCAGCACGCCCGAATGCCCCGCCACCACGATCGCCAGCTTGCGCGTCCGGATCTCGCCCTTGGTGGTGCGCACCGCCCGCACCCCGTCGGCGTCGCGCTCGATCCCCGTGACCTCGCAGTTCTGCACGATGTCGACGCCGAGCTCGCTCGCCGCCCGCGCATAGCCCCAGGCCACCGCGTCGTGCCGCGCCGTCCCGCCGCGCGCCTGCCAGAGCCCGCCGAGCACCGGATAGCGCGGCCCCTTCACGTTCAGGATCGGGCAGAGCTCCTTCGCCTTGGCCGGCGAGACCATCTCCGTCTTCACCCCGGCGGCCCGGTTCGCGCTCTCGGTCCGCCGCATGGCGCGCAGCTCGTGCTCGGTCTGGCACAGCATCAGCACGCCGCGGGGCGAGAACATGACGTTGAAGTTCAG
>DATFKM010000269.1:0-8263 GCA_035268645.1 Paracoccaceae bacterium
GTCCACCCCGCCCGCGGCCAGGAGGCAGTAGGCCGTGCAGTCGAGCCCGTAGCGGGTCAATCGCACCCGGTCGCGCACCCGCACGAAGGCGGCCTGCTCCTCCGGGTCGCCGATCTCGGGATAGGTCGTGCAGAGGCGGGCCTCCTCCAGCCCCACGCCCCGGCGCACGGAAAGCCGGCGCTCCGGCCCGACGTCAGGGCGCAGCCAGGCGCCGCCGCCGTCGCCCCAGAAGCGATCGCCCGTCGCCGGCTGGTCGACGAGGCCGAGCACCGGCCGCACCCCGTCGTTGAGCGCGATCAGCGTGCCCCAGGTCGGCGCGCCGATCAGGAAGGCGCGTGTGCCGTCGATGGGGTCGACCACCCAGGTCAAGCCGCTGCGGCCGGGCCGGGCCACCTCCTCCTCGCCGAGCACGCCGTCCTCGGGCCGCGCCTCCGCCAGGACGGTGCGGATGGCGGCCTCCGCCGCCTTGTCGGCGGCCGTCACGGGATCGTAGGCGCCCAAGGGTCCCTTGTCCTCGGCGTCGAGCCCCTCCGCCCGATAGACGGTCATGGTCGCACGCCGGGCCGCATCGGCGGCCCGGTGTGCGATCGACGTCAGCGCGTGACCGGCTCCACCGGTCATGGACGCCGGAACGTTTCGGTCCGGATCGGGGCCCCCCCCCGTCTCCGCCCATTCCGGCGTCTGCGACCCCACCGGCATCACCCCTGCCGGCGGCGTCGCGTCACGCGCCGCCCTTTCAAGCCGCGTCGCTGAGGACGCGGGCGAGGTCGAACAGCCGGCGGCGCTGCGTCTCGGGGATGGCGTAGTAGGAGCGCACGAGCTCCAGAGCCTCCCGATCGGCCAGCAGATCGCCCTTGGCGAACTCCGTTCCCTCGATCGCCCCTTCGAGAGGCTCGGCGCCGGCTTCGACGTCCAGCCCCTCGAAGAAGTAGCTCACCGGCACGTCCAGCGACTGTGCGATGTCCCAGAGGCGCGAGGCGCTGATCCGGTTCATGCCCGTCTCGTATTTCTGGATCTGCTGGAACTTGATGCCGACGCGTTCGCCGAGCTGTTGTTGCGTCATGCCCATCATCCACCTGCGGTGGCGGACCCGCTTGCCCACATGGGCGTCGACCGGGTGTTTCATCTGTCGCTGCTCCTGACTGTACACTCGGCAAGGTAAGCGCCGGAACACCACGCACGTCAGACCCCGTCACCCAAACGGGATCCGCTCCGTGCAGCCGCTTCTCATCACCCACCGGTTGCATGGAACGTTCCGGAATGTAACCGCGAGGACAGCGAGGACGCAATCGCCCGCCCTGCGGTTGTCTCCGGCAGACCGCGGCGGAATCGCGAAATGCAACAAAATCGGCTCAGGCGGCTCCCGCCTGGGCCGCCCGCGACGCCCGTTTGCGCTCATGCGGGTCGAGATGACGTTTACGCAGACGAATCGCCGCCGGCGTGACCTCGACCAATTCGTCGTCCTCGATGAAGGCGATGGCCTCCTCGAGGCCGAAGCGCCGCGCCGGCGTCAGGATCACGTTCTCGTCCTTGCCGGAGGCGCGGATGTTGGTCAGTTTCTTGCCCTTCAGCGGATTGACCTCGAGGTCGCCCGAACGGGCGTTCTCCCCGATGATCATCCCCTGGTAGACCGGCTCGCCCGGCGCCACGCAGAGCCGGCCGCGATCCTCCAGGTTGAAGAGGGCGTAGGGCGCCGCGTCGCCCTGCTCCATGGAGATCAGGACGCCGGTGCGCCGGCCCGGGATCGGACCCTTCCAGTCGGCCCAGGCGTGGAACACCCGGTTCAGGATCCCGGTGCCGCGGGTGTCGGTCAGAAACTCGCCGTGATAGCCGATCAGCCCGCGGGACGGCGCATGGAACACCAGCCGCGTCTTGCCGCCGCCGGAGGGCTTCATCTCCACCATCTCGGCCTTGCGCTGCGAGAGCTTCTCGACCACCGCGCCGGAATGCTCCTCGTCGACGTCGACCGTGACCTCCTCGATCGGCTCGAGGCGCCGGCCCCCCTCCTCGCGCGTCACCACCCGCGGGCGGGAGACCGAGAGCTCGAAGCCCTCGCGCCGCATGGTCTCGATCAGGACGCCGAGCTGCAGCTCGCCCCGGCCGGAGACCGAGAAGGCGTCGCGCAGCGGCGTGTCGGCGATGTGGATCGCGACGTTGCCCTCGGCCTCGCGCGCCAGGCGCTCGCGGATCACGCGGCTCTGCACCTTCTCGCCCTCGCGCCCCGCGAAGGGGCTGTCGTTGATCGAGAAGATCACCGAGATCGTCGGCGGATCGATCGGCTGGGAGGGCAGGGGCGCCGACACCTCGGTCGCCGCCAGCGTGTCCGCCACGGTCGCCTTCTGCATCCCGGCGAGGGCGACGATGTCGCCCGCCTCCGCCCGCTCCACCGGCTGGCGGCCGAGCCCGCGGAAGGCCAGCACCTTGGAGACGCGGAAGCGCTCGATCTCCGTCCCGTCGCGGCTCATCGCCTTGACCTGCGCGCCGGGCGCCACGGCCCCGGCCTCGATGCGCCCCGTCAGGAGCCGGCCGAGATAGGGGTCCGCCTCCAGCGTCGTCGCCAGCATCGCGAAGGGCTCGCCGTCCCGGCCCTGCTGCTTCGGCGCGGGGACGTGGCGGAGCACCAGCGCGAACAGCGCCGAGAGGTCCTCGCGCGGCCCGTCGAGCTCCTCGTCCGCCCATCCCGCGCGCCCCGAGGCGTAGAGCACGGGGAAGTCCAGCTGATCCTCGTCGGCGCCGAGCGCGGCGAAGAGGTCGAACACCTCGTCGAGCGCCCGGTCCGGGTCCGCCTCGGGCTTGTCGACCTTGTTCAGCACCACGATCGGGCGCAGGCCCAGCGCCAGCGCCTTCTGGGTGACGAACTTGGTCTGCGGCATCGGCCCTTCGGCCGCATCCACCAGCAGCACGACGCCGTCGACCATCGAGAGGATGCGCTCCACCTCGCCGCCGAAATCGGCGTGGCCGGGCGTGTCGACGATGTTGATCCGCGCGCCCCCCCACTCGACCGAGGTCGCCTTGGCGAGGATCGTGATCCCCCGCTCGCGCTCGAGGTCGTTCGAATCCATCGCCCGCTCCGCGACGGCCTGGTTGTCGCGGAAGGCGCCGGACTGTTTCAGAAGGTTGTCGACCAGCGTGGTCTTGCCGTGGTCGACATGGGCGATGATCGCGATGTTGCGAAGCTCCATCGGGCGGGGTCCTCGGGCGGGGGCGTCGGAATGTCGGGGGACGCGGGCATGTCAGGGGGGCGGTCGCCGTCGCCGGCCCGCCGTCTCGCAGGTGCACATGGCCCATGCCGGGCGCTACGGCAAGCCCGCGCCCCGCCTCAGCTCTCGCCGATCCGCTCCAGATCGAACGGCGAGGTCTGGTAGATGTGGTTGATCCAGTTGCCGAAGAAGAGATGCGCATGGCTGCGCCAGCGGTTGCGCGGCGCCCGCGTCTCGTCGTCGTTCGGGAAATAGTTGACCGGCGGTCGGATCGAATCGCCCGTGGCCTTGTCGCGCCGGTATTCCTCCAGCAGCGTGTCGCTGTCGTATTCCAGATGATTGAGCATCATCAGCGCCCGGTTCGCCGGATCCTCGATCAGGCAGGGCCCGATCTCGTCCGAATGCACCAGCACCCGCACCCCGTCCGGCAGATCCGCCGCCCGGGTCTCGGTCCAGCGGCTCACCGGCACCAGGAAGCTGTCGGAGAAGCCGCGCAGCCAAGGCGTCGCCGGCACCGTCACCCTGTGGCGGTAGATCCCGAACAGCTTCGCCGGCAGCGCGTGCTTCGGCGCCCCGTGGAAGCGGTGCAGCATCGCCTGCCCGCCCCAGCAGACGCCGAGCGTGGCGTGCACGTGGGCCCGCGTCCAGTCGAAGATCCGGGTCAGCTCGTCCCAGTAGGTCACCGCCTCGAAGGGCTCGCGCTCCACCGGCGCGCCGGTGACGATGAAGCCGTCGAACTTGCGGCCGGAGTCCTCGATCTCCTCGAAGGTGCGGTAGAACGCCTCCAGATGCTCCGGCGCCGTGTTGCGCGGCCGATGATGGGTCATCCGCACCAGCGTCAGGTCGATCTGCAGCGGCCCCGCGCCGATGACGCGGGCGAACTGCGTCTCGGTCTGCACCTTCTTCGGCATCAGGTTGAGCAGGCCGATCTGCATCGGCCGCACGTCCTGCCGGATCGCCGCCTCCTCGGACATCACCATCACGCCCTCGCGGTCGAGCACGTCGATGGCGGGCAGGCCGGCGGGGATCTTGATGGGCATGGGTCGTGCGTGGCTCCTCGGATCGCGGCCGAGCCTACATAGAAGCCGCCGCGCGCGAGTCCAAGGCGCGGGCGATCACCCCGAGGATCTCGGCCTCCGTCTCGGCGGCGGCCATGTCGTCGGCCTCCACCGTCACGCCCCAGTTGTCCGCGATCGCCTGATAGAGGGGCCGGCGATGCGCGATCTGGTGCGCGAAGCCCCAGCGCACGAAGGCGTCGGGGTCGACCTCGTCCTCCGCGTCTCCGGTCTCGGCGCGATACTCCTCCCAGAAGCGCAGCAGCATCGCCTCCTGGTAGTAGATCGGCTTCGGCGCCCGGTCGAAGCGCGCCTTCAGCGCCGCCTCGTGCGCCTCGGTCCCGCGGATGTAGACCGGCAGCATCGCCCGGCTCAGCGCCGAAAGCACCGGGTCGCGCGGGTCGTGCGGCTCCACCACCTCGCAGATCGAGCCCGAGGTGTCGCAGACGAAATGCGCGTATTCGTAGAGGTCGCGCGCCCGGTCCACGAAGCCCCTCGCATCCAGCATCGCCGCGATCTCGGCCTCGCGGTGCATGCGCTGGCGCTTGAGATATTCGTCGAAGGCGATGCCGCCCTTCGCCGGATCGCCCGGCTTGCCGAGCCAGGTCGAGAGCGGCGCGAGGTTGTGGAAGCTGAGCTTGGAGGAGATGCGGATCGAATCCGACCGCAGCAGCGCGCGCAGCAGCGGCGACTTCATCGCCTCGCGCTTGAAGTCGTCGGCGATGCGCTCGCCGAGATAGCGGGTGCCGATGCGGTAGTCGACGGAGTAATGGAACCAGTCCCCTTCCTCGCGCAGGAGGTCGGAGAGCCGGGTCTTGCCGACCCCGGACATGCCGATGAAGGCGATCGCCTTGCGGGGCGCGGCGAGAAAGGCCTCGGCGGACGGGTAGAGCATGGCGGAGGGCTCCGGGCGGCCGGTTTCGCCGCGGCTCTAGCGCGCGCCACGGGCGGAGGGAAGGGGCCATCGGAGGGGCCGCGCCGCCCGTAACGCGAGACGCCCGCCGCGGGGGTCTCCGCGGCGGGCGCCGGCGTCTCGTGGGCGGGGCCGCGGCTCCGCCGCGGCACTCACTTTTTCGCGGCCTCGATCGATTTGACGAGGATCGCCTCGGCCTCGGCCTTGTCGCCCCAGCCGATGACCTTGACCCACTTGCCCGCCTCGAGGTCCTTGTAGTGCTCGAAGAAGTGCTTGATGCGCTCGCGCGTCTTCTCGGCGATGTCGGTCAGGTCCCGGATGCCGGCCTGGAACGGATCGACCTTCTCGATCGGCACCGCGATCAGCTTGTCGTCCATGCCGCCGTCGTCCTCCATCTTGAGGACGCCGACCGGGCGGCAGCGGATCACGACGCCCGGCTGCAGCGCGAAATCGCAGAGCACCAGCACGTCGGTCGGATCGCCGTCGTCGTGCAGGGAGTTCGGCACGAAGCCGTAGTTGCACGGGTAGAACATCGGCGTGTTGACGATCCGGTCGACGAAGACCGCGCCCGAGTCCTTGTCGATCTCGTACTTCACCGGCGCGCCGCCCCCGGCGCCGCCGGTGATCTCGATGACCACGTTGACGTCGGTCGGCGGGTTCTTGCCGGCGGGAATGGCGTCGAGATTCATCCGGTCGTCTCCTCGTTGTCGGTCCCTCTCGGGTTCGGCGCGGCGCATAGCATGCGGCGCCGCAGCATGGAAGGGCGCGCCGCCGCGCGTCACCCCGCCGCGACGCGCCGCCGCTCGGCGCGCATGTTGAGGAGGTTGCCGCCCATCACCAGCGCCGCGCCGATCAGCACGAACGGCTCCAGCGGCTCGGCGTAGAGCAGCACCCCCACCACCGCGATCATCGGCAGGCGCAGGAACTCCATCGGCGAGACCACCGTCGCCGGCGCCAGCGAAAGCGCGCTCGCCACGCAGAAATGCGCCGCGAGGCCGCAGACCGAGACCAGAAGCACCCAGTGCAGCGTCGCCGAGGTCGGGACCGCGATCTCGAGGTCCCAGCCCGCCGTCGCCAGACCGAACAGCGACTGGAGCCCGACCATGAAGAACATGATCGAGGCCATGCTCTCGGTCCGGCTCAGCTTCTTGGTGAACATCAGGTTGAAGGCGAAGCACACCGCCGCGCCCAGCGCCGCCGTCTGCCCGATCCCGAAGGCGGCCGAGCCCTCGGCCGTCCAGGGCCGGGCCACCACGAGGATCCCGGCGAAACCCAGCAGCGCCGCCGTGGCCCGCACCCCGGTGAAGCGCTCCCTGAGCACGAAGGGCGCCAGCACCGCGATCCAGATCGGCGAGGTGAACTCGTAGGCGAAGAGCTGCGCCAGCGGGATCGCCGTCACCGCGAAGAACCAGAGGTTCTGGCCCGTGAAATGGAACACGTTGCGCGCCGCGTGCAGGCCGAGATTGCGGAACCGGATCTCGTGCAGCCGCCCGCGCAGCCCCAGCGCCGAGACCACGATGACCACGCCGATCAGCGAGCGCCAGGTCATCAGCTCGAAGGTGGAGAGCTCCGCCGCCGCCTCGCGTCCGGCCACCGCCATCGTCGAGAAGCACAGCAGCGCCAGCAGCATCCAACCCGCCGCCGCGAGCGGGCGGTCGTCCCGGCCGAGCGGAGCGACCTCCGCCGGGGCCCTCAACGCCGCGCCTCGAGCGCCTCCGCCGCCGCCTCCATGGCGTGCAGGTAGCCGCGCCAGCCGAAGCCGGCGATCACCCCGTCCGCCCGCAGCGCGACGTAGCTGCGATGCCGGAACGCCTCGCGCCGATGGATGTTGGAGAGATGCAGCTCCACCACGAAGCCCTCGAACGCCCGCAGCGCGTCGAGGATCGCGACGGAGGTGTGCGTGTAGGCCCCGGCGTTGAGGATCACCGCGTCGGCCCCGTCGCGCGCCTCGTGCAGCCAGTCCACCAGCGTCCCCTCGTGGTTCGACTGCCGGAAGTCGAGCGCGACGCCGAGCCGCTCGGCCCGGTCGCGGCAGCGCGCCTCGATGTCGGCCAGCGTCTCGCGGCCGTAGATCTCGGGCTCTCGCAGGCCCAGGAGATTCAGGTTCGGCCCGTTCAGGATCAGGATGCGGCGCATGTCGGTCGGTCCTCCCGGGGCAGGGGGGTAGCCGCGCCGGCGGGCCGGGGCAAGCGCCCCCGCCGCCGCGCCGCCTCCCCCGCATGCGGCGGGCCCGGGCGCTCCGGCATGGCGCCCGGGCGCGCCGCGCCCTAGGCTGCCCGCGAAGGAGCCGCGATGACCGATCTCGCCCTCAACGCCTACATCCTGCCGCCCGGCCACGGCGTCCTCGCGTTCCTCGACGCCGCCGCCGCCCTCGGCGCCCGCCGCGTCGCCCTGACGCGCGAGAGCCTCGCCGAACTGCCGCCTCCCCGCCTCCGCCGCGCGCTCGCCGACCGCGACCTGACCGTCAGCTCGCTCAACAGCGTCGGCTGGTTCGGCGACCCGGCGCGCGAGGCCGGCGCCGGCGATCCCGCCGGCCGGGGCCTGATCGAGGCGGCGGGCGAACTCGGCGCGGAGGTCCTCTGCGTCATCCCCGGCGGCATGGGCGAGCCCGCCGATCCCGCCGGCGCCCGCGCCCGCCTCGCGGACGGTCTCGCCGCCCTCGACGCCGCCGCGGCGGAGTCGGGCGTCGCGCTGGGGCTCGAGCCGATCCACCCCGCCTCCGCCCACGACAAGGGCTGCGTCGCCACCTTGGCCGAGGCCCGCGCCCTCGTCGCCCCCCTCGCCGCCACCGGCCTCCTCGTCGATCTCTTCCACAGCTGGTGGGACCCGGACCTGCTCGCCGCCGCGCCGGAGATCCGTCTGCTCCAGATCTGCAACGTCCTGCCGGGCGAGGACGGCCCTCGCCGGTCCCCGACGCTCGACCGCGGCCTCCTGGACCTCTCCGCGACGCTCGGCGCCCTCCGCGCCGCCGGCTGGCGCGGCGCGCCGGAGTTCGAGATCTTCGACCGCCACCGGGAGGGCCGCGACCCCGGCGACCTGATGGCCGAGGCCGTGCGCGCCTACGCCGCCCGGCCCGCCTAGCCGCCGCGGGGGCG
>DATFKM010000270.1:0-8558 GCA_035268645.1 Paracoccaceae bacterium
TGGCGATGATGCCGCGCTGGATCTCGTTGGAGCCGCCGTAGATCGAGATCTTGCGGTGGTTGAAGTACTCCGACGCGACGCCGTTGGCGTAGTCCGGACCCATCGCGGGCACGTTGGACCCCTCGTCGAGGGCCTCCGAGACGTAGGGCAGCGCCCACGGTCCCAGCGCCTCGCGCGTCAGGGCGTTGATCTCCTGGCGGATGACCGAGCCCTTGATCTTCAGCATCGAGGACATGATCCCCGGCGAGCCGCCCTTCTTGGCCTCGGAGAGGACCCGCAGGTTGGTGGTCTTCATCGCCTCGAGGTCGATCTCGATCCGCGCCATCTTGGCGGCGAAGTAGGGATCGTCCAGCAACGGCCGGCCGTGCTTGGTCTGCTTGCCGGCGATGTCCTTCAGATGGCCCATCGCCGCGGTCGAGGCGCCGACGTTGGCGATGCCGACCCGCTCGTGCTGGAGGAGATACTTGGCGTAGGTCCAGCCCTTGTTCTCCTCGCCGACGAGGTTCTCGACCGGCACCTTGACGTCGGTCAGCCAGACCTCGTTCACCTCGTGCTCGCCGTCGAGCAGGATGATCGGACGGACCTCGACGCCGGGGGTGTTCATGTCGATCAGCAGGAAGCTGATCCCCTCCTGCGGCTTGCCCTCCTTCGAGGTGCGCACGAGGCAGAAGATCCAGTCGGCGTGCTGGCCGAGCGTGGTCCAGGTCTTCTGGCCGTTGACGACGTAGTGGTCGCCCTCGCGCACCGCGGTGGTCTTGAGACTGGCGAGGTCGGAGCCGGCGCCGGGCTCGGAATAGCCCTGGCACCACCAGTCGGTGCCGTCGAGGATGCGCGGCAGGTAGTGCCTCTTCTGCTCCTCCGAGCCGAAGGCCAGCAGCACCGGGCCGAGCATGTTGATGCCGAAGGGCACCACGCGCGGCGCGCCGGCGATGTTGCCCTCGACGTCGAAGATGTGGTTCTGCACCGCGGTCCACTCGGCGCCGCCGTACTCCTTCGGCCAGTTCGGCGCGAGCCAGCCCTTGGCGTGGAGGATGGCGTGCCACTCCTCCATGTCGGCCTTGGTCAGGCGCTTGCCGGTCTTGACCTTGTCGGCGAGGCGCTTGGGCAGCTTGGTCCGGAGGAACTCGCGGACCTCCTCCTGGAAGGCCTTCTCCTCGGGGGTGTAGCTCAGGTCCATCTCGTCCTCCCTTCCGTCCGGGGTGCGTCGGTTTCGATATGCACCGAAACCGTCGCTCCGCCCAGCGGCGCGTCGTCTCAGAAGATCTCGAACAGGCCCGCAGCGCCCATGCCGCCGCCGACGCACATGGTCACGACGCCCCACTTGGCGCCCCGGCGCTTGCCCTCGATCAGGATGTGGCCGGTCATGCGCGCGCCCGACATGCCGTAGGGATGGCCGATCGAGATCGCGCCGCCGTCGACGTTCAGCTTGTCCGGATCGATGCCGAGCCGGTCGCGGCAGTAGAGCGCCTGGGACGCGAAGGCCTCGTTCAGCTCCCAGAGGTCGATGTCCTCGACCTTGAGGCCGTGCTTCTCGAGCAGCTTCGGCACCGCGAAGACCGGCCCGATGCCCATCTCGTCCGGATCGCAGCCCGCGACCATCATGCCGCGATAGGCGCCGAGCGGGGTCAGCCCGCGACGCTCCGCCTCCTTGGCCTCCATCAGCACCGAGGCCGAGGCGCCGTCCGAGAGCTGGCTGGCGTTGCCCGCCGTGATGTACCTGCCTTCGGCGATGGTCTGGCCGTCCTTGAACACCGGCTTCAGGCTCTGCAGCCCCTCGAGCGTGGTGGTCGGCCGGTTGCCCTCGTCGAGCTCGAGCGTGACCTGCTTGGTGGAGATCTCGCCCGTCTCCTTGTCCTGCACCATCATGGTGGTCGGCATCGGCGCGATCTCGTCGGTGTAGCGCCCGGCCTGCTGCGCGGCCGCCGTGCGCTGCTGCGAGCTGAGCGCGAACTCGTCCTGCGCGTCGCGGCTGACGCCGTAGCGCTCGGCCACGATCTCGGCGGTCTCGAGCATGGTCATGTAGAGGCTCGGGATCTCCTCCAAGAGCTTCGGGTCCTTGCCGCGATCGGTGCGCATGTTCTGGTTCTGCACCAGAGAGATGCTCTCCAGCCCGCCGCCGACCGCGACCTCCATCCCGTCGTCGACGATCTGCTTCGCGGCCGTCGCGATCGCCATCAGGCCGGAGGCGCACTGACGGTCGAGGCTCATGCCCGCGACGCCGGTCGGCAGACCGGCCGCCATCGCGCACTGGCGCGCGACGTTGCCGCCGGTGGAGCCCTGCTGGATCGCGGCGCCGATCACCACGTCCTCGACGTCGGCCCCCTCGATCCCGGCGCGCTTCACCGCCTCGCGGATCGCGTGCCCGCCGAGCTGCTGGGCCTGGGTGTCGTTGAAGGCGCCGCGATAGGCCTTGCCGATCGGGGTGCGGGCGGTCGAGACGATGACGGCTTCACGCATTGTTCAGATCCTCGAACTTGCGGCCCTCGGCCACCAGTGTCTCCAGAAGGGGGGCCGGCTGCCAGAAGCGCGGATCCTCCTTCGCGAATTCCTTGACGTCGTCGAGGATGTTCTCGAGCCCGACCTGGTCCGCGTAGTGCATCGGGCCGCCGCGCCAGCGCGGATGGCCGTAGCCGAAGACGCTCGCCATGTCGACGTCGAGCGGGCGCAGCGCGATGCCCTCGCCCACCACCTTCGCCGCCTCGTTGACCATCGCCGCGACGTAGCGGCGCATGATCTCCTCCTTCTCGAAGGGGCGCGCGTTGACGCCGAGGCGGCGGCGCTCCTCCTCGATCATCGCCGCCACTTCGGGATTCGGCGGGCCGGAACGCGCGCCGCCCTCGTAGACGTAGAAGCCCTTGCCCGCCTTCTGGCCGATCCAGCCCTGCTCGTACATCCGGTCGAGGAAGCCGGCCGAATAGCGCTCCTCCGGATCGCGCGTGGCGTCCTGATCGCGGCGGGAGAGATAGCCGATGTCGAGCCCGGCGAGGTCGCCCATCTGGAACGGCCCCATCGGATAGCCGAACTCGCGCACCGCCTCGTCGACGAGGTAGGGGTCGGCCCCCTCCTCCACCATCATCTGCGCCGCCTTCATGTAAGCGCCGAGGATGCGGTTGCCGATGAAGCCGTGGCAGACGCCGCAGCGCACGCCGACCTTCTTCAGCCGCTTGGCGAGCAGGAAGCCGGTGGCGACGGCCGTCGGGTCCGACTTCTCGCCGACGATCACCTCGAGCAGGCGCATGATGTGGGCGGGCGAGAAGAAGTGCAGGCCGATCACGTCCTCGGGGCGCGAGGTGATCTCGGCGATCTCGTCGATGTTCAGGTAGGAGGTGTTGGAGGCGAGCACCGCGCCCTTCCTCGCCACACGGTCGATCTCGGCGAAGACCTCCTTCTTGACGGCCATCGTCTCGAACACCGCCTCGATGATCAGGTCGCAGTCCGAGAGCGCGTCGTATTCCGTCGCACCCGTCCACTTCTCCGAGATCAGCGCGTCGAGCGCGGCCTGCGTCATGCGGCCCTTGGCGACGGAGGAGGCGAAGTTCGACCGGACGTTGCCCTCGCCGCGGCGCAGGCTGTCCTCGTCGCGCTCGACCATGACCACGGAAAAGCCGTTCTGCAGAGCGGCCGTGGTGATGCCGGCGCCCATGGTGCCGCCGCCGATGACGCCGATGGTCTCGAGCTTGCGCGGCTCGGCCCTGGCCTCCGGCACCTTGGCGACGGCGCGTTCGGCGAAGAAGGCGTGCACCAGCGCGGCGCGCTGCGGATCGTCGTGCAGCTCGGCGAACAGCTCGCGCTCGCGCTTCAGCCCCTCCTCGATCGGCTGGGTCGAGGCGGCGACCGCCTTGACGCACCAGAGCGGCGACTTCTGGCCCTTCGCGGCCTTCGCGATCTTCTCCTCCCAGCTCCTGAAGAGCTCGTCGGAGGCGCCCCGGACGTCCATCTCCCTGGTGCGCCGCGGGCCCTTGCCCTCGGCGATCAGGCGCTTCGCGAAGTCGATCCCGGCCTGCCGCGGATCCTCGTTCGCGACGACGTCGTCGAGGATGCCCTTGGCGTGCGCCTCGTCCGCCGGGACGTGGCGGCCGGAGGTGATCATCTCCAGCGCCGCCTCGGCGCCCGCCACGCGCGGCAGGCGCTGGGTGCCGCCGGCGCCCGGCAGCAGCCCGAGATGCACCTCCGGCAGCCCGACCCGCGTGCCCGGCTGGGCGACGCGGTAATGGGCCGAGAGCGCGACCTCGAGCCCGCCGCCCAGCGGCGTCCCGTGCAGCGTCGCCACCACCGGCTTCTCCTGGCTCTCGATCAGCCAGCAGAGCTCCGGCAGCCCCGGATCCCTCGGCGGCTTGCCGAACTCGGAGATGTCCGCCCCGGCGAGGAAGGTGCGTCCCGCGCAGTGGATCACCAGCGCCTTGGCGTCGTCCGATCCGAACCGCTCGACCGCCTCCCAGAGGCCCGAGCGCACCGCGTGGCTCAGGGCGTTCACCGGCGGATTGTCGATCGTCGCGACGGCGACGTCGCCCTCGCGCGCATAGGAGACCACGTCGGACACGGCCTTCCTCCCCTTGAGATCATTGACGCCGCGGCTCGTTCCGCGGCCCGGATTCGGGCGGACAATACGCCCGCCAACCCATGGCGCAAGAGCGAAGGTCCCCGCAACGAAACGGGTGACGCCACGGTATGCAGAGGTATGCGAGCGGCGTCAGACGCTTCGCGAAAGCCGCGCGACGCGCTCCAGCAGCATCTCCGTCGAGCCGTCCGCCAGCGCCGCCCCCCGCACGCCCAGAAGATGGCGCGCCATCCGCGAATCCTCGCCGAGGCCCGCGGCCCCCATCGCGTGCGCCGCCGCCGGCAGATGCCGCGCCGCGGTCTCCACCGCCACCAGCTTCGCGGTCGCCGCCGGAAGCTGCGCGTCCTCGCCCGCGTCGATCGCCCGCGCCGCCTCGCGCACCGTCAGCCGCGCGGCGGCGAGGTCCGCCTCCGCCCGCGCCAGCGTCCGCCGCCAATCCTGATGCGCCGCCAGCGGCTTGCCGAAGGCGTGCCGTTCGCGCCCGTAGGCCGTCGCCTCCGCCAGCGCGCTCTCCAGCATCCCGCAGCACATCGCGGCGACATGCGCGCGCGCGCCGTTCACGTCCTCCAGCGCCTGCCGGAAGGCGCCGCCCGGCGGCAGGATCAGCGCCTCCTCCGGCGCGCGGTAGCCCTCCAGCACCAGCCCGCCGAGGCCCATGGCGTGCAGCCCGGCGAAGCCGCCGCCCGTCGCGACGCGCGCGCCCTCCCGCGCCGTCTCCACCACGAAGCCGGCCACGCCCTTGGCGTCGCCGATCTCCCCGGTCTGCGCGAAGACGACGATCACGTCGGCATGGGCCGCATTGACCACCCAAGCCTTCTCGCCGTCCAACCGCCAGCCGTCCCCGTCCCGCCGCGCCGTGGTCCTCAGCGCCGCGAAATCGGAACCCGCATGCGGCTCCGTCATCGCCGTGCAGCCGACGAGCTCGCCCGAGAGCAGGCCCGGCAGCAGCCGCCCGCGCAGATCGCCGCCCGCCATCCGCGCCAGCCGGAAGGCGGCGTTGTGCGTGTTGATCACCGCCATCGCGACGCCCCAGCAGGCCTCGCCCAGCGCCTCGGCCACCGCCGCGCGGGCCGCGAAGGGCAGGCCGAGCCCGCCCATCTCCCGCGGCGTCTGGACCGCCGTCAGGCCGAGCGCCGCGGCCTCCCGGAACAGCGCGCGGTCATGCGTGCGCTCGCGCTCGCAGCGCGCGGCGAGGGGCGCGGCGACGTCCCGCGCGAAGCCGCGCGCGGCGTCGGCCAGCGCCCGCGCATCGGGGACGAGATCGTAGGGCATGAGGGATCCTCCCAAGACGCGCCGGCGGTCACACCGCCCCGCGCAGCTCCCGTTTCAGCACCTTGCCGGTGGCGTTCCTCGGCAGCACGTCGAGGAAGGCGACCCGCTTGGGGATCTTGTAGCGCGCCAGCCGGCCCTGACAGTGCGCGATCACGTCCTCCTCCGTGATCGCGGCGCCCTCGGCCCGCACCACGCAGGCGACGCCGACCTCGCCCCATCTCTCGTCCGGCTCGCCGATCACCGCGGCGTCGGCCACGCCCTCCAGCGCGAAGATCGCGCTCTCGACCTCGGCCGGATACACGTTCTCGCCGCCGGAGATGTACATGTCCTTCCAGCGGTCGACGATCCAGAGATCGCCGTCCCCGTCGAGCCGCGCGGCATCGCCGGTGCGGAACCACCCGTCGACCCACTCCTTCGCGTTCGCGTCGGGGCGCTTCCAGTAGCCCGGCGTGATGTTCGGCCCCTTGACCCAGAGCTCGCCGACCTCGTCGGTCTCCGCCTCGGTCCCGTCCTCGCGCACGATCTTCAGCTCGCCGTGCAGCACCGGCCGGCCGGCCGAGCCGGGCTTCTCCAGCGCCGTCTCCGGATCCTGGATGCTGACGGCGGGCGAGGTCT
Source organism: Paracoccaceae bacterium (assembly GCA_035268645.1). GTDB lineage: Bacteria > Pseudomonadota > Alphaproteobacteria > Rhodobacterales > Rhodobacteraceae > Albimonas. The sequence continues at coordinate 6,446 of DATFKM010000270.1, forward strand.
CGGTCATCCCGAAGCCCTGGCGGATCGAGATCCCCTTCCTCGCGGCGTAGAGCTCCAGCAGCGGCTTCGGCGTCGGCGCTCCGCCGACATTGGCCGAGACGACGCGCGACCAGTCGGAGGTCTCGAAATCCGGATGCTGGCTCATGAACAGGTAGTTCGCCGGCACGCAGAGGAAGTGCGTGATCCCGACCTCCGGGTCCGAGATGAGCTCGAGCGCCCGCCCCGGATCGAAGCTGCGCATGATCAGCGAGTGCCCGCCGTGATGCAGCAGCGGCGTCGTCCAGGTGTTGAGCCCGCCGGTGTGGAACAGGGGCAGCAGGGTCAGCCCGACCGAGGCCGAGGTGAGCCCGATGCTCGGCCCGGCGTTGATCGTGTTGATCAGCGTCATGCCGTAGGTCTGCGGCGCGCCCTTCGGCCGGCCCGTGGTGCCGGAGGTGTACATGATCGTCCACGGGTCATCGAGCGTCAGCCCCTCGCAGATCCGCACATCGCCGTTCGACGCCGCGATCGCGTCCTCGTAGGGCGAGGGCTCGCCGGCCCCCGTCGTCTCGATCTCGTGCAGCGCCCGCTCGGTCATCGCCGCGACCAGTTCGCGCGTCGAGACGTCGTGGATCAGCGCCTTCGGCTCGGCGTCCGACATGATGAAGTCGAGCTCCGGCGCCGCCAGCCGCCAGTTCATCAGAAGGCAGATCGCGCCGAGCTTGGCGCAGGCCGAATGCACCTCCATCACGTCGGTCGAGTTCATCGCCAGCACGGCGACACGGTCGCCCTTCTCCACCCCGCAGGCGTTCTGCAGATGGTCGGCGAGCCGGCGCACGCGCCGCTCGGCCTCGGCGAAGGTGAAGCGGCGGCCCGAATGCAGATCGGTCCAGCAGGGCCGGCCCGGCGTCGCGCGCGCATGATGGTGCAGCCAGTCGTGATGGCGCATGGCTCTCCCTCGTCCTCCCTCGGCCCGCCTCTCTCCCGCCGAGGCGTCGCCGGAGAGCCTATCCGTCGCGGCGCGGCGGACAAGGGCGATCGCGCGCCCCGTCGCGGCATCGCGCGCCGACCGCACGCCGGCGGCGCCGGTCCGCCTCCGCCACGCCGGCGGCGGCGCGTCGACGACCCGGCCTCGATGCCCGGGGAACCTCCGCCACCTCCGAGGGGGGCGCCGGCGAAGGGGGGATCGACCCCCCTTCACCGGCCGCGACCGCCCGGGGGCGGCCGCGAGGGGCGCCTAGCCCCGCCGCTCCCAGAGATGATCCACCGGCCCGACTCCCCCCCCGACGCCGAGCGCGTCGGCCGCGCGCAGCGCCCCCTCGAGCCAGCGCTTCGAGGCGCGGGCCGCGTCCTCGGTCGCCAAGCCGCGGGCGAGATGCGCCGCAAGCGCCGAAGACAGCGTGCAGCCGGTGCCGTGGGTGTTCCGCGTCGGCGCCCGCGCGCCCTCCAGCCACACCATCCGGCCCTCGGCCGCGAGAAGGTCCGGGCTCTCGGCCCCCTCGAGGTGCCCGCCCTTCAGCAGCACCGCCCGCGGCCCCAGCGCCAGCAGCGCCCGCGCCTGCGCCTCCATCCCGGCGCGGTCCCCGGCCGGCGCGACCTCCAGCAGCCGCGCCGCCTCCGGCAGGTTCGGCGTGACCGCCGCCGCGATCGGCAGCAGCCGATCCCGCACCGCCGCCACCGCGGCGTCGGCCAGCAACGGCGCCCCGCCCTTCGCCACCATCACCGGGTCGAGCACCACCGGCGCAGCGATCCCCTCCAGCGCCCCGGCGACGGCCTCGGCGATCTCCGCCGTCGCCATCATGCCGAGCTTCACGGCGTCCACCCGCACGTCCTCGCGCACCGCCCGGATCTGGTGCGCGACGAAGCCGGGCGAGACCGTCTCCACCCCGCCGACGCCGCGCGTGTTCTGCGCCGTCAGCGCCGTCAGCGCCGCCATCCCGTAGACGCCGAGGGCGGCGAAGGTCTTCAGATCGGCCTGGATCCCGGCCCCGCCGGAGGGGTCGGAGCCCGCCACGCTCAACGCCGTCGGGATCATGCCCGCGCCTCCCGGACCGCGCGCGCGATCTCACGCGCCGCCGCCTCCGGGTCCGCCGCCGCGCAGATCGCGGAGACCACCGCGACGCCCGCCGCGCCG
>DATFKM010000271.1:0-3441 GCA_035268645.1 Paracoccaceae bacterium
GCAGATCATCGCGAGGAAGAAGGCGGCGAGGCCGCCGCACACCAGGAACAGTCGGTCGAGGACGCGGGACATCGCGCAGGCTCCCGTGAGAGGCGCCGGTCAGGGGGCGTCGCCGCCCCGACGGTCCGGATGGAGGGTGGGGAAACGGGCGCGCGCCGGCCGCCGGGCGGCGGCGACGCGGGCCCTCGTCGCGCGGCGCCGGGGGAAAGCCCCCGGCGCCGCCTCGCCGCTCACTCGGCGCGGTAGTCCTCGAGGATCGCCTCGCCGGTCTCGCCCGCGCTCTCCAGCCACTCGGCGGTCATCCGATCGCCGATCTCCTGCAGCCGCGCGACCAGCGCCTCGGAGCCGTCGGAGACGGTCATGCCGTTCTCCGCGAGCTGGCCCGAGGTCTCGCCCGCGATCTCCTCGCTCATCTCCCAGCCGCGCGCCTCGGCGGCCTGCGCCTCGTTCAGCACCGCGGTCTGCACGTCCTCGGGCAGCTGCATGAAGGCCCGGCGGTTCACGAAGATCATGTTCTTCGGCAGCCAGGCGTTGAGGTCGTAGAAGTGCTCGGAGAAGTCCCACGCCTTCGAGCGGACGCCGGTCGCGCCCGAGGTCACCATCGCGTCGACGACGCCGGTGGAGAACGCCTGCGGGATCTCCACCGCCTCCACGATGGTCGGCTCGGCGCCCATCAGTTCGGCCATGCGCGCGGTGGCGGCGTTGTAGGTTCGGAACTTCGTGCCCTCGAGGTCCTCCGGCCCCTCCAGCGGCTCCTTGGTGTAGAAGCCCTGCCCCGGCCACGGCACCGCGTAGAGCAGCATGAGACCGTCGGCCTCCAGCGCCGCCTCGACATGCGGGCGCTGCGCGTCCCAGAGCTTGCGCGCCTGCGGGTACGACGAGGCGAGGAACGGCACCGCGTCCACGCCGAAGATCGCGTTCTCGTTCAAGAGGTTCGCCATCAGCATCTCGGCGATCTGCACCTGCCCGGTCTGCACCGCGCGCTTGATCTCCGGGTGCTTGAACAGGCTCTGCGCCGAATGGACGTTGATGGTCAGCGCGCCGTCCGTCGCCTCTGCAACGTCCTCGACGAACATGCGGACGTTCTGCGTGTGGAACTCCGCTTCGGGATACGGCGTCGGCATGTCCCAGGTCTCGGCGAGCCCGGGCGAGGCCACGAGGGCGGCGATCGCCGCGGCGGCGAAGGTCGTGCGGATGGTCATCGTCGGTCGTCCCCGTCGGATCGGGGGCCCCCGCCGCGCGCCGAATGCGCCCCGGCCGGCGTGCCCCTCGGATTTGTCCGGACACTCTAAGGCCGCGGCGCGAACTTGTCCAAGATCCGGCGACGCTTTCCGGGCGCCGTCGTGCAGGGCGCCCGGTCCGCGGGCGCCCCGCCCGGCGGGCGCCCAGCGGGCGGGCGCCTCGCCCGCGCCGCGCCGACCCTCACGGCGCCTTCCACCGGCCCCGGCCGGGCGCTAGCCTCGGCCCCGCAGCCGCAGGAGCCTCGCATGACCGACACCCGCCGCCTCGACCTCGGGCCCGTCACCCTTCAGGGCGGCATCACCCTGCCCGAGGCGCATCTCGCCTACGCGACCTACGGAAGCCTCGCGCCCGACGCCTCGAACGCGATTCTCGTGCCCACCCCCTACGGCGCCCACCACACCGACATCGACTGGATGATCGGCGAGGGCCGCGTGCTCGACCCGACGACGCATTTCATCGTCGTCCCCAACCAGCTCGGCGCCGGCCTCTCCAGCTCCCCCTCCAACCTGCCCGAGCCCTTCGCCGTCGGCCCCGCCCCCCGCTTCACCCATCTCGACAACCTGCACGCGCAGGAGGCGCTGCTCGACCGCCTCGGCATCGAGCGTCTCGCCCTCGCCTACGGCTGGTCGATGGGCGGCCAGCAGGTGCTGCACTGGGGCGCCCTCCGCCCGGGCCGCGTGCGCGCGATCTGCGCCGTCTGCACCTCCGCCCGCACCGCGCCGCACAACCGCGTCTTCCTCGAAGGCATGAAGGCGATCCTCCAGTCCGCCCCGGAATGGAACGGCACGCGCTTCACCGCCCGCCCGGTCCGGGCCCTCCGCGCCTTCGGGCGCATGTACGCCGCCTGGGCGATGTCCCAGCGCTTCTACCGCGAGGAGCTCTGGCGCACCGCCGGCTTCGCGAGCCTCGAGGACTGGCTGATCCGCAGCTGGGAGGGCAACTTCCTCCGCCGCGACGCGATCGACCTCCTCTCGATGCTCGAGACCTGGCTCGCCTCCGACATCTCCGCCAACCCGACCTTCGAGGGCGACCTCGACGCCGCCCTCGGCGCCATAACCGCCCGCACCCTCGTGATGCCGGTCACCACCGACCTCTACTTCCGCGTCGCCGACAACGCGCTCGAAGTCCCCAAGATGCCGAACGCCGAACTCCGCCCCATCGACAGCCCCTGGGGCCACCGCGCCGGCAACCCCGCCCTCAGCCCGGCGGACGAAGCGACCCTCCGCGACGCGGTGCGCGAACTCCTCGGCTGAGGGCGCCGCGCCCGGCCGCCGCTCAGAACCGGACGGAAAGGCCCAGCATCGGCCCGTACATCTCGATCGTCTGATCGACGGCGCCGGCGTCGTGGTCGATGGAGAGCGAGCGGAACGCGGCCTCGCCGGTCAGCCGCTCCGTGAGGTCGTGGGACACGCCCGCCGTCACCTCCCAGGAGAACTCGGACCCCATCCCGAAGCCGCCGATGTTGCCGAGCGCGAACAGGCTCGTCCGCTCCCCGATCGCGTAGCGCCCGCGCACGCCGATCACCGGGTCGACCCAGGTCTCGGTCGCCGCCAGTCGAAGGGAGACCCGCGGCCCCGCCCGCGACACGACGGTCTCCATCGAGACCACGCGGGCGCCGCCCATGAGGTCGAAGCTCGCGCGCTCGTCCTCGTAGGCCCGCCAGGCGACGAGGGCCGTGCCCAGAACGCTGTTCAGGTCCAGATCGCGCCGCACGCCGCGCGGGGTCGTGCGGTGGAAGTTCAGGTCCGCATAGACCAGGTCGCCCATGAGCCCCCAACGGCCGCGGCGCAGCTCCGCGTTCGCGAAGAAGGCGAAGTTCAGCGCGTCGAACACCTCGCCGATGTCGGCCGAGCCGCCTCCGGTGGCGGTCCGGCCCCGCGGCCCGGTGACCGTCGCCTCCACGTCGAGCGCCGTGAACCAGCCGTAGACCGTGAGCCGGCCGGACCAGTCCTCCGCCGTCGCGGCGACGGGCGCGAGAAGGAGAAGAAGCGCGAAGGCGGGAGCGGACTGGCGTCTCACGGCGAACCTCATGCAACGGGGCCGTCGGAGGACGCGACGACCGGACCCCTCGGGCGCGACCCGGCGGACCGGGCTCGAACGAACGGTCCCCGGTCGGCCTTCGCCCTTGGACGATACCGCCCGCGGGCGTCGCGATCCAAGCGTTTCCGCGACGCGCCGCGGGACCGAGCCTCCCCCCGT
>DATFKM010000272.1:0-13362 GCA_035268645.1 Paracoccaceae bacterium
CAACTCGGGCATGGTGCAGTTCAAGGACGTGTTCACGGGGGCCGAGCACCGGGACTACGACCGCGCCACCACGTCTCAGAAATGCGTCCGCGCAGGCGGCAAGCACAACGACCTCGACAATGTCGGCTACACCGCGCGGCATCACACCTTCTTCGAGATGCTCGGCAACTTCTCCTTCGGCGACTACTTCAAGGACGTCGCCATCGAGCAGGCCTGGACGCTCTCGACGCAGGTGCTCGGCCTGCCGCCCGAGAGGATCCTGGCCACGGTCCATGCCAGCGACGAGGAGGCGGCGGGCCTCTGGAAACGCATCGCCGGGCTGCCGGACGAGCGCATCATCCGCATCAATTCGGACGACAACTGGTGGCGCATGGGCGACACCGGACCGAACGGGCCCTGCACCGAGCTCTTCTACGACCACGGCCCCGAGGTCTGGGGCGGCCCGCCGGGGAGCCCGGAGGAGGACGGCGACCGCTTCGTCGAGTTCTGGAACCTCGTGTTCATGCAGTACGAGACGCATGCCGACGGCACGTCGACGCCGCTGCCGAAGCCCAGCGTCGACACCGGCATGGGCCTCGAGCGGATGACCACGATCCTGCAGGGCGTCCACAACAACTACGACACCGATCTCTTCCGGCCGATCATCCGCGCTTCGGCCGAACTGACCGGTCAGGCGCCCGACGGGCCGATGGTCACCTCGCACCGCGTGGTGGCGGATCACCTGCGCTGCGCCGCCTTCCTGATCGCGGAGGGCGTGCTGCCGACCAACGAAGGGCGCGGCTACGTCCTCCGCCGGATCATGCGCCGCGGCATGCGCCATGCGCATCTGCTCGGCGCGACGGATCCGCTGATGCACCGCCTCGCGCCCGCCCTGATCGACCTCATGGGCGCCCACTACACCGAACTCCGCAGCGCCGAGGCGCTGATCAAGGAGACGCTGCGGGCGGAGGAGGAGCGCTTCAAGGCCACGCTCGACCGCGGCCTGAAGCTGCTCGAGGCCGAACTCGAGGATCTCTCCGAGGGCGAGGCGCTGCCGGGCGCCACGGCCTTCAAGCTCTACGACACCTACGGCTTTCCCTTCGACCTGACCGCCGACATCCTCCGCGGCGAGGGCCGGGCGGTGGACGAGGCCGGCTACGAGGCGGCGATGGCCGAGCAGAAGGCCGCCGCCCGCGCGGCCTGGCAGGGCACCGGCGACAGCGCCAACCAGCGGGTCTGGTTCGACGTGCGCGACCGCGTCGGCCCCAACGAATTTCTCGGCTATGCCGACGTCCGCGCCTCCGGCCGCATCGAAGCCATCGTCAAGGACGGCGCGGAGGCCGATCACGCGACGACCGGCGAGAGCTTCGAATTCGTCGTCAACCAGACCCCGTTCTACGCCGAGATGGGCGGCCAGCAGGGCGATGTCGGCCGCGCCGTCACCGGCGCGGGCGTCGCGCTGATCGTGGAGGACGTGCAGAAGCGCGCCGAGGGGATCTACGCCCACCGCGCGCGCATCGCCTCCGACGACGCCGCGCATGTGGTGAACGTCGGGGACACCGTGACGCTCGAGGTCGACCCGGCCCGGCGCCTGCGCGTCTGCGCCCACCACTCCGCGACGCATCTGCTGCATGAGGCGCTGCGCCGGACGCTGGGCGATCACGTCGCGCAGAAGGGCTCGCTCGTGGCGCCGGACCGCCTGCGCTTCGACGTCTCGCACGGCAGGCCGATGTCGGCCGAGGAGATCGCGGCGGTGGAGCGCGAGGTGAACGCCCGCATCCGCGCCTGCACCCCGGTCGAGACCCGGGTGATGCCGCTCGAGGAGGCCCGCGCCGCCGGCGCCCGCGCCCTCTTCGGAGAGAAGTACGGCGACGAGGTGCGCGTGGTCTCCATGGGCGGGCGCGACGAGGGGGCGAACGCGCCCTTCTCCATCGAGCTCTGCGGCGGGACCCACATCGCCAACACCGGCGAGATCGGCGCCTTCCGGATCCTGCGCGAGGAAGGCCTCGCCGCCGGCGTCCGCCGGGTCGAGGCGGTGGCGCACGAGGCCGCCGAGGCCCACGCCGCCGAGACCGCCCGACGCCTCGCCGAGGCCGCCGCGACGCTGAACGCGACCCCGGCCGAGCTCAAGGACCGCATCGAAGCGCTCGCCGCCGAGAAGCGCGGGCTCGAGCGCGAACTCGCGGACACGAAGCGCAAGCTGGCGACCGGCGGCGGCGGGGTCGAGGCGCAGGACATCGGCGGCCTCGCCGTGACGCTGCGCGAGGTCGAGGGCCTCGGCCCGAAGGAGCTCAAGGCCGCGGTCGACGAGCTCCTGGCCAAGGCCCCCGGCGTCGCCGCCCTCGCCGCGCGCTCGGAGGACGGCAAGGGCAGCCTCGTGATCGGCGTGTCGCCGGAGGCGGCGGCCCGCGTCGACGCCGTGACGCTGGTCCGCGCCGCGGCCCCCGCCCTCGGCGGCAAGGGCGGCGGCGGCAAGCCGACCATGGCCCAGACCGGCGGCCCCGAGGGCGAAGGCGTCCCCAAGGCCCTCGCCGCCGTCGAGGAGGCCCTCCGCGCCGCCCTCGCCTGATCAGCCCGCAGGGCTCCCGCCCCGCCGACGTCTCCCTGCCGGGAGACGCCGCGAGGTTGGGCCGGGCGGCGCCGTGGGGGTCCTTCGGACCCGTCACGGCGCCGCGGGCGCCCGGCGTTCCCTCGCGAAGTCATGGGGACGACCGTCGAGGCCGCGCGCCGGCCAGCGCCGCGCCGCGGCAAGTCGAGGGGTCGCCGTATCGACCGAGCTCGAAACCGCCCGGGCCCCGCCGCTCCGCGAAACGGCGCGGGCGCAGGCTGGCGGGCGGGCCGGCGCCGCCGCAGGCGGCGCTCGGGGCGACCGCCAGCCAGCCCGCGAAGCCGTGATCGCGACGCGCCTTGCGGCCGCCGCCGGCGCGCCCGATCCTCGCGGACGACCTCTGCACAGGAGAGCCCGCCATGCGCCGCCTCGCCGCCCTCGTCCTCGCCGCCGCGCTCGCCCCGCTGACGGTCGCCGCCGAACGCTTCGAGACCTCCGCCGGCCCGGTCGTCGTCGAGGCGCGCGGCCCCGAGCTCTCCCACCCTTGGGCCTTCGCCTTCCTCCCCGACTTCCCGGAGACCGGCGCCCTCCTCGTCACCGAGCGCGCCGGCCGCCTGCTCCTGGTCGAGGACGACGGGGCCTCGGAGATCTCCGGCCTCCCCCCCGTGGCCGCCCTTGGCCAGGGGGGCCTTCTCGACGTCGCGCTCGCCCCGGACTTCGCCGAAAGCGGCACGCTCTTCCTCTCCCACTCGGCCCCCGGCCCCGGCGGCGCGGCGAACACCGTCGTCACCCGCGCCCGTCTGGACCGCGACGCCCTCCGCCTCGAGGACGCGACCCGCATCTTCGAGATGACCTCGAACCGCACCGGCGGCCGCCATTTCGGCTCCCGCCTCGTCTTCGCCGAGGACGGCACGCTCTGGATCACCACCGGCGACCGGGCCGACCGTCCATCCGCGCAGGACCCGTTCAGTCACAACGGCAAGGTGCACCGCGTCACGCAGGACGGCGCCGTCCCGCCCGACAATCCCTTCGCCGACGGCGATGACGCTCTCCCGACGGTCTGGTCCCTCGGCCACCGCAACCCGCAGGGCGCCGCCCGCCATCCGGAGACGGGCGAGCTCTGGACCGTCGCCCACGGCGCGCGCGGCGGCGACGAGGTGAACGTCGCCCTGCCCGGCCGGAACTACGGCTGGCCCCGCGTCTCCTACGGAACGCATTATTCGGGCCGTGACTTCCCGGCCGAAAGCTCCCCCTCCACCGAACAGCCGATCCACTGGTGGGACCCCTCCATCGCCCCCTCCGGCGCGGTCTTCTACGACGGCGAGCTCTTTCCCGAGTGGCGCGGCGACCTTCTCGTCGGCGCCCTGAAGTACGAACTCCTCGTCCACCTCGATGTCGAGAACGGCGACGTCGTCGGCGAGGAGCGCCTGTTCGAGGGCGAATTCGGCCGCATCCGCGCCCTCGAGGTCGCGCCCGACGGCGCGATCTGGTTCGCGACCGACGAGGATCCCGCCCGCCTCCGTCGCGTCGCGCCGTCGCCCTGAACCCGCCCGGATCGCGGGACAAGCCGGCCGCCGCCGTATATGCTCGACCCCGCGGCCCCCGGAGAGGGGCCCCGCGAGGCAGTCCGTCAGGCCAAGGAGCCCGAGCCATGCACGATTCCCGCGTCACGCGCCGCCGTCTGATCGGCGCCGCCGCCCTCGTCCCCGCCCTCGCGCTGCCGGCCCTCGCGGCCACCGAGGAGACGCAGGTGATCGACCTCAAGGTCGACCTCGCGTTCGAGCGGCTCAAGCGCAACGTCACCGGCGCCGCCGAGCTGGCCGAGCAGGCGAAGGGCGTGCTGATCGTCCCCGGCATCACCAAGGCGGGCTTCCTGGTCGGCGGCCTCTACGGCGAGGGCGCGTTGCGCGTGAACGGCGCGACGGTCGGCTACTATTCCGTCGCCTCGGCGAGCTTCGGCCTGCAGGCCGGCGTGCAGCGCTTCGACCAGGCGCTGTTCTTCATGACCACGCAGGCGCTGGAGCGCTTCCGTCGTTCGAAGGGATGGGAACTCGGCGCCGAGGCGGAGTTCGTCACGCCCCAGAACTCGCTCGAGGCGCAGCTCGACACCACCACCTCGCGCAGCCCGGTCATCGCCATCGCCTTCGGCCAGTCCGGCCTGATGGGGGGCGTCAGCCTCGGCGGCGGCAAGTACACGCGCATCCACGACTGACGCCGGCGGCTCAGAGCCCCCGCACGAAGGCCCCGAGCGCGGCGATCACCGCCTCGGGCGCCTCCTGCTGCACCCAGTGGCCGGCGCCCTCCACCAGCGTCGTGCCGCGCCAGTCGGCGGAGGCCTCGGTCTGCATCCGCTCCAGATCGCCGGGCTTCTGACGGATGCCCCAGTCCCGCGCCCCCGCGACGAAGCAGGCCGGAACCTCGATGCGCCGCCCGGCCCAGAGCCTGAGCGCCGCCAGCCGCTCCGGATCGGTCATCGCCGCGTACCAGTCGAGCCCGCCCTGGAAGCCGCGCGCCCCGAAGGTCTCTGCATAGACGGCGAGCGCCGTCTCCGGCAGCCATGGCGCGAAGCCCGCGGGCGCGGCGGCGCGCACGCTCTCCGGCATCGTCGCGCCGCGGTCCATGACGTAGTAGGTCGGCAGCCGCGCGAAGCTTTCCGGGCTCGCGTCCGGCAGCGGCTCGGGGCGGTTGCCCTCCCAGTCGCCGCTCTTCATGTGGACGTAGGCGTGCAGGAACGCCGCCAGCCCCTCCGGCGCCCAGCGCATGTCGGCGTCGGCCGAGCGGCCGGAGAAGTAGACCTGATAATGCGTCCGCGGCCGCTCCAGCGCCGCCAGCCCGGCCTCGAGCCGGCCCAGTCCCAGCGGCAGCGGCGCATCCCAGCCGGGCGGCCCGCCGAAAGGCGCGCTCATCAGCGCCACCGCCCGGAACACGTCCGGCCGGATCAGCGCCGCCCAGGCCGCGACGACCGAACCGAAGTCGTGCCCCACCAGCAGATCGACGTGTCCTCGCCCGAGGGCGTGAACCAGCGCCATCGCGTCCCGCACCAGATCGGGCGCCGCGCAAAGCCCCGGGCCCGCCGGCCCCTCGGTGCCGCCGTAGCCTCGCTGATCCGGGGCGACGACGTGAAAGCCCATCCCGGCCAGCGCCGGCATCACCTCGCGCCAGGAGAAGGCCAGCTCCGGAAAGCCGTGCAGCAGCAGCGCCAGCGGCCGGTCCTCCCCCGCGCCCGCCTCGAGCAGGCGCATGGAGAGGCCGGTCGCCGTCTCCACCCGCCGCGCCGCCACCCCCTCCGGCAGCAGCGCGCGCGGGTAGTCGGGCGCCGCGGTCACTTGCGCAGGCGCTTGATCAGGCTGGAGGTGTCCCAGCGTCCGCCGCCCATCCGCTGCACCTCGCCGTAGAACTGGTCGACGAGCGCCGCCACCGGCAGGCTGGCCCCGTTGCGCCGCGCCTCGTCGATGCAGATCGAGAGGTCCTTGCGCATCCAGTCCACCGCGAAGCCGTGTTCGAACTCGTCCTCGATCATGGTGCGGTAGCGGTTCTCCATCTGCCACGAGCCCGCCGCGCCCTTGGAGATCACGTCGACCACCGCGGCGCCGTCGAGCCCCGCCTTCTCGGCGAAGGCCAGCCCCTCGGACAGGCCCTGCACCAGCCCGGCGATGCAGATCTGATTGACCATCTTGGCGAGCTGGCCGGCCCCGGCGGGGCCCAGCAGCCGGCAGGCCTTGGCGTAGGCCATGATCACCGGCTCGGCCTTGGCGAAGTCGGCCTCGGCGCCGCCGCACATCACCGTCAGCGCGCCGTTCTCGGCGCCCGCCTGGCCGCCCGAGACCGGCGCGTCGACGAAGCCGGCCCCCATCTCCGCCGCCGCCGCGGAGAGCTCACGCGCGACCGCCGCGCTCGCGGTGGTGTTGTCCACGAAAACCGCGCCGGGCGAGAGCCCTTCGAACGCGCCGCCCGGCCCCGTGGTGACCGCGCGGAGATCGTCGTCGTTGCCGACGCAGGCGAAGACGAACTCCGCCCCCTCCGCCGCGCCGGCGGGAGAGGCCGCGACCGAGCCGCCATGCCGCTCGGCCCACTGCTCGGCCTTGGCGTGGGTGCGGTTCCAGACCGTCACCTCGTGCCCCTTGGCCTTGAGATGCCCGGCCATGGGAAAGCCCATCACCCCGAGCCCGATGAACGCGCACTTCGCCATGTCCGTCTCCCTCCCGGCCTGACCCGTCGTCGGGCTGGAAACTGACCGCCGGGAGTGGTCAGGTCAACGCCGTCCGCGGAATCGGGAGAGGCGAGGCGCCGGCGTGGCCACGGCATTCAAATGGCTCAGCCGCCTGCTCGGCGTGCTCGTCGCCGGCGCGGCGGGTCTGGCGCTGCTCGTCTGGATCCTCGTCGGCGGCTCCCTGCCCGATCACGACAGGGAGTTCCGGGTCGAGGGCGTCTCGTCGCGCACGACGATCCTTCGCGACGCCAACGCGGTGCCCCACATCCGCGGCGAAACCGACGCCGACGTGTTCTTCGCGCTCGGATTCGCCCACGCCACCGACCGTCTCTGGCAGATGGAGATGAACCGCCGTGCGGCGACGGGCCGGCTCTCCGAACTGCTCGGCGAGGCCACCTTCTCCTTCGACCGCTTCGTGCGCGCGCTCGGTCTCGGCGCCTTGGCCCGGCGTGCGGTGGCGGATCAGACGCCCGAGGCGCGCGCCGCGCTCGAGGCCTACGCCGCCGGCGTCAACGCCCGCATCCGCGCGGTGTCGGAGGAGGCGCTCGGCCGCGGCGCGCCGGAGTTCTACCTCTTCGCCGACTCGCTCGCGCCCTGGACGCCGGCCGACAGCCTCGCCGTCGCCAAGCTGATGGCGCTGCGCCTCTCGGACCAGGCCTCGGTCGAGACGCGCCGCGCCGCGCTCTCGCTGATCCTCCCGCGCGAGCGGCTCGTCGACGTGCTGCCCGACCATCCCGAGCCCGCGCTGATCGAGCCGCGCACGGCGTCCCTTCCCGCGCCCCCCGGCCCGGCGACCGACTACGCCGCCCTGATCGAGGGCGCGCCCCTCCCCGCCGCGCCGGTCCCGCAGGCCGCCGCGCAGGCGTTCCCGCCCCCCGGCCGCGCCGGCGCCTCCAACGCCTGGGCGCTCGACGCCAGCCGCGCGGCCGCCGGGGCGCCGATCCTCGCCAACGACCCGCATCTCTGGCTCTCGGCGCCGACGCTCTGGTATCTCGCGCGGCTGGAGATGCCGGGCATGGGCGGCATCATCGGCGGCACCGTGCCGGGCATGCCCCTCGTCCTGATCGGCCGCAACGCCGACCTCGCCTGGGGCCTGACCTACAGCTACGTCGACGACGCCGACCTCTACGTCGAGAAGCTCGACCCCGAGGATCCGACCCGCTACCGCACCCCGGGCGGCTGGGCCGAGCTCGAGACGCGGACCGAGCGCATCCTCGTCGCCGGCGAGGGCGCGCGCACGGTCGAGCTCTCGCGCACCCGCCACGGCCCCGTCGTGCCGCCGGACCAGCTCGGCGTCGGCGACGTCACGCCGGAGGGCCACGTCATGGCCCTCGCCTGGACGGCGCTCGGCGAGCCCGACACCAGCTTCTCCGCCGGCTTCGAGCTGATGCGCGCCCGCAGCCTCGAGGAGGGCGCCGCGGCGATGGAGGCGCTCGTCGCCCCCGCCTTCAACGTCACCCTCGCGGACCGATCCGGCGTCGGCATGGTCGTCGCCGGCGCCGCGCCGCTGCGCGACCCCGACAGCCCCTCCCGCGGCCGCCTCCCCGCCCCCGGCTGGCGGGCCGAGAACGACTGGCGCGGCCTGATCCCGCCGGACGAGCTCCCGCGCCTGCTCCGACCCGCCTCCGGCGCCGTCGCCAACGCCAACAACCGCACCAGCGACGCGCCCTTCCCCCGCCATCTCAGCTTTCACTGGGGGGAGCCCTACCGCATCCGCCGCATCGAGAAGGAGCTGACCGCGCGGGAGTTCCACACCCGCGACAGCGCCGCCGCCCTCCAGAACGACGCGGTCTCGGAGATGGCCCGCGCCGTCCTCCCCCTCATCGCGCGCGACCTCTGGTGGACCGGCCCCGCCGCCCCGGCCGACCCCGTCGCCGCCCGCCGCGCCGACGCGCTCGAGATGCTCGGCGACTGGAACGGCGAGATGAGCGCCCACGCGCCCGAACCCCTGATCTTCGCCGAATGGATGCGCCGCCTGACCGAGCGCCTCGCGGGCGACGAGCTCGGCCCCGCCGTCTCCGAGATCGCCGGCCCCCGCCCGGTGTTCGTGGAGCGCGTGTTCCGCGACGTCGACGGCGCCGGGGTCTGGTGCGACATCGACAAGACCTCCCGCACCGAGACCTGCGCCGAGATCGCCGCCCTCGCCCTCGACGACGCCCTCGCCGGCCTCGCCGAGCGCTACGGCGCCTCCCCCCGCGGCTGGCGTTGGGGCGAGGCGCACGAGGCCCGGCACGACCACGAGGTGCTCGGCCGCCTCGGCCCGATCGCGCCCCTCGTGAACATCCGGCACGAGGCGTCGGGCGGCGACCACACGGTGCTCCGCGCCCAGACGTCGGGCCGGGCGCCCGACCCCCATGCCGCGGTCAACGCCGCGGGCCTGCGCATGGTGGTCGACTTCGCGGACCCCGACGCGTCCTCGATCGTCGTCGCGACGGGGCAGAGCGGGCATCCGCTCTCGCGCCACTACGACGATTTCAATCAGCTCTGGCGGCGCGGTGATTCGGTCCGCCTCAGCCTCGACTTCGCCGACGCGTCGGCCGGCGCGCTCGGCATCGTCGCCCTGGTGCCCTCGCCAGAACGTTGACACGACAGGAAGGTCTCCGTTCGCAAGGTCGACTGCCGGCGGAGTGTGCAGATCATCCTTGCGCCGCCGTGATTTCGCCTCATTATGGAACCCGTCCGCGGTTCGATGGCGGTCGGGATCCCCCTCGGCGCGGGTGACGCACCCCCCAAAGGAACCCCGTCCCGGCGCCCCCGACCGCAAGCGTTTCCCCACACTTCGAGCCGCGGACACCTTCTCCGTCCCGGCTTGCGCGGCAGACGACGCCGCGTCATCGTCTCGCTCGGTCGCGGCCGCCCGTCCGGCGCCCCCGCCGTTTCGGACCCGGGGGCCATCGCATGACGATCGACCGCTTCGCCGCCGCCTCCTACGGCGTGCAGTACGTCGAGGGGCCCGACGCCCTCTCCCCCTCCGAACTCGCCGCCGCGCCGCACGAGGCGCTGATCCTCGAGCCGCTGAACCACGCCACCGGCTACGACGCCGCCGGCGCCGCCGCCGGGCGGAGCGAGATCGAGACGATGCAGGCCGGCGGCAAGCAGGTGTTCCTCTATCTCTCCGTGGGAGAGACCTCCGACCTCCGCTCCTGGTGGGATCCGGCCTGGACGACGACGGGCGACGATCTCGGCGCCCTCACCGCCGCCGCGCCCGACTGGATCTCCGGCTGGTTCTCCGGCGCCTCGGGCGGTCAGGCCCGGCTCGTGAAGTTCTGGACGGCCGAGTGGCTGGAGGCCCTGAAGGGCGAGATCGAGTTCCTGATCGGCGATCTCGGCGCCGACGGGCTCTTCCTCGACAACGTCGCCAGCTATTTCGAATGGCTGACCTTCGATCAGGCGGACTCGGCCGCCGACCCCTCGGACGACCTCGACGCGGACGCCGCCTTCTACGCCTCCGCGATGTCGGATCTGGTCGTCGCCGTCTCGGCCTACGCCCGCTCGCTGAACCCCGACGTGCAGATCATCGCCAACGGCGATCCGTTCCTGCCGTTCAACACCGGCGACTTCGCCGGCAAGGGCACGGCGTTCCTCGACGCCATATCCGCCATGCTGCAGGAGGGCGTCTACCATTCGGGCGGCGAGCGGGTGGACAACGCCGCCCGCGCCGCACTGAAGGACGTGATCCTCGCGAACGGCGTCCCCGTCCTCGCCCTCGACTACGTCGATCCGAGCGACGCGGCCAAGCTCGACGCCTTCGCGCGCGACGCCGTGCGCGACGGCTTCCTGCCCTACGCCGAGGGCCTGGACCTCGCGCTCGACGGCCTCGCGCCGGCGCTGAACCAGCCGACCGAAGCGGCCGACCGGCTGTGGACGGGCCCCTCCACGGGGATCCTGAACGCTCTCGGCGGCGACGACGAGGTCACGGGCTCGGACGGCGCCGACCGCGCCGAACTCGGCGCCGGGCACGACACCCTGCACGGCGGCGGCGGCGACGACGTCGCCGTGGTCTCGGCCGACCGCGCCGCGGCCTTCGTCTCCGCGGCGCTCCGCCCCGACGGGGCCGTCGTCCTGACCCTCGCCGGCGCGCTCGGCGTCGATGTCCTGCACGACGTGGAATCCGTCGCCTTCGCGGACGGGACGGTCCCCGTCGCGGAGCTGCTGTCGCCCCCCGGGCCGAACGGCGCGCCCACGTTGCTCTCGGCCACGACGGGCGCCGGCCGCATCGAGATCGAATGGCGGCTCGACGCGACGGGCGAGGCGCCGCTCCCGGCGGGGGTCGAACTCGAAGTCTCGCTGCACCCCGCCGCCGGCGGGTCCGCGGTGATCCTCGGCCGCTCCGATCCCGGTCCCGTCGCGCCGGGCGGCGCGGTCCGGCGCACCGAGGTCTTCGAGGCGCCCCCCGGCGCCTGGCGGCTGGGCCTCGTCTACGACCCCGACGCCGTTCTCGCCGAGACGGACGAGACCGACAACGCCGCAACCCCGCTCGCCGTCGACGTCCCCGCGCCGCCGCTCTTCACCGAGGACGCCGATGCGGTCGTCCTCTCCGCCCCCGGCCCCTGGGACGCGCTCGGCGGCGACGACGCCGTCACCGGCACGCCCGGCGCCGACACCGTGGCGGGCGGCGCCGGCCACGACACCTTGGCGGGGCGCGACGGCGCGGATTCCCTGACCGGCGGCAAGGGCCGCGACTCCCTCGCCGGCGGGGACGGAGACGACGCGCTCGACGGATCCGGCGGCGCCGACCGGCTCGAGGGCGGCGACGGCTCCGACGTCCTCCGCGGCGGCGCCGGCCGCGACGACCTCTTCGGCGGGCGCGGCGACGACGACCTCGAGGGCGGCGGCCGCGACGACTTCCTCGTCGGCGCCGGCGGCTCGGACCGACTCGACGGCGGCGCCGGCGCCGACGAGATCGAAGGGAACGCCCGGCGCGACCGCCTGCTCGGCGGCGGCGGGCAGGACGCGCTCGACGGCGGGGCCGGTCGCGACACGCTGGACGGCGGGCGCGGCGACGACACCCTGAAGGGCGGCGGCGGCCGCGACGTCTTCGTGATCGGGCGCGGCGACGGCGACGACCGCATCCTCGACTTCGGCGGCCGCGACGCGCTCGACCTCACGGATTTCGGCTTCTCCGGCGCCCGCCAGGTGCTGCGCCGGCTCGACCGCGACGGCGGCGCGACCGAGCTCTCGCTGCCCGGCGGCGGGGAGATCGAGTTCGGGGGTCTCCGCCCGAAGGACTTCGACGCCGACGACTTCCTGCTCTGATCAGCGCCGCCGCGTCGCCGCCCCGAACGCCCCGTTGACCAGCGCCACCCCGAGACAGGCGAAGACCACCGAGGCCCAGTCGAGCGGCTCCGGCGCCTCGCCGAGAAAGGCCCAGCCGCCGAGCGCGGCGCCCATCGGCACCAGCGAGGTGAAGGACGAGGTCCGAGCCACGCCCAGCCGGTGCACCGCGTAGCCGAAGGTGGCCACCGCGCCGATGCCGCTCAGCACCCCCTGGCTCAGCACCACCCAGCCCAGCGTCGCCCAGCCGAGCGTCGGCAGCTCCGTCCCGAACCACCAGAGCGCCGCCGCGAGGAACGGCGAGGACCAGAGGCAGACGTAGGCCGTCGCCTCCAGCCCGTTGAGCCGGCTGCCGCGATAGGCGATGGTGAAGGCCGACCAGCCGCAGGCCGCCGCCAACAGATACGGCGCGCCCCGGAAGAATCCGGCGTCGCCCCGCAGCGCCGCCGGAGCCACGATCAGCGCGATCGAGACCGCGATCAGCGCGAGCCCCACGGCGCGCTCCCCCCGCACCGGCGCCCGATGCACCGCGAGATCCCAGAGCGCCACGATCAGGGGCAGCATCGCCGGAACCATCGGCCCGAAGAGCGCGGCCGGGATCGTCTCCAGCCCTTTCGAGGTGAAGATCACGAAGGCCCCGCCCCAGCCCCCCGCCATCACCGCGAGGCGCCACGGGCTCTCGCCCTTCGGCAGGATGCCGTGGCGCAGCCAGATCGGCGCCAGCAGGATCGCCGGCGTCCCGTAGCGCGCCAGCGCGATGTCGAGCGGCGAGAGCGTGCCCACCTGGTCGCGCGTCGCCACGATCCAGCCCGCCCAGACCAGCACCGCGAAGCTCACCGCGGCGTAACCCTTCAGGAGAGCCGGCCCCTCCGTCACGATCTCGGCCCGCTCGCCCGTGGCGGTCATCGCGTCTCCCCGCGCCGACCCGTGAGCGGGCGGCATCCACGAGAGGCGCGTAGCATGCCCGCCCGCCGGGCGCGAGGCGCCGACGCCGCGTCCGAGCGCTCGGACAGGGCGATCCGACGGCGCCGCGCCCTCCGAGCCGCCGTGGCGCCGGGCGCGCTGTCCTCCATCGCCGCGGTGTCCGCCTGCTCCTGCACGACCCGCCCCGGCGGGCGCCGGACCGGCCGGCTCCGCACGGCGGTCCCGCCCACCACCAGAGGGCGCAAAAGCCGATCCGGGCAAGGAACAGCGTGTCGTCGCCAGGCGGCCCGACGGCCGCCGCCTCCGCGAACGGCGAACCCGTCTCCTCGGCCACCCGACGCGCCTCGTCCGCCGCCTGGACGCCCGCCGTCGTCGCCGCCGGCTCCCGCCCCGCACCGCCCGCCGCTCCGCACCGTCCCCGACCCCG
>DATFKM010000273.1:0-8713 GCA_035268645.1 Paracoccaceae bacterium
GATCTCCCCCGGCGCCCAGCGCGGGTTGATCGGCACCGTGATCGCGCCGAGCCGCAGGCACGCGAGCCAGGCCTCGACGAAGGCGAAGCGGTTGCCGATCAGGAACGCCACCCTGTCCCCGCGCGCGACGCCGAGCGCGGCGAGCCCGCCCGCGACCTCGCCCGCCCGCGCCAGCAGCCCGGCATGGGAGAGGCGCCCTTCGACCCCGACCAGCGCATCCGCCTCGCCGGCGCCGCGCATCGCCTCGGTCAGCATGGCGTGCAGGGTCTCCGGCCGCTCCGCGAAGCAGGTCATCACCCGGTCGCCGAAATGCCGCTCGCGCCGCACCCGGACCGGCTGGCGCTCCAGCCAGCCGACCGCGCGCACCAGCCCCTGCGGCGTCGTCGCGTCCTGCATCGCCTCGCCCTCCCTTGTCTCCGACCGCCGCCGCGGCTCTCATGGCGCCGAGGATAGACCCGAACCGGCGGCGAGGCGATGGCTCCCGAGACGACCCCCGAGACGCGCCGCGGCCCGGACTGGGACGCCCGCTACGCCGCCGTCGAGGGGGGCCTCTTCGGCGAGGCGCCGAGCCTCGGGCTCGTCATGGCGCTGGCGCGTCTCCGCGCCTCCGGCCGCGCCCCGCGATCGGCCGTCCTCGTCGCCGACGGCGACGGGCGCAACGGAACCTGGCTCGCCCGGGAAGGGCTCGCCGTCACCGCCACCGACCTCTCGGCGGAGGCGACCCGCCGGGCCGAGGCGCGCGACCGTGCCGCCGGCGTCGCCGTCGACCGGCGGGCCGAGGACGTCACGGCCGTCCCGCCCCCGGCGCCGGCCGAACTCTCGGCGCTGATCTACCTGCAGGGTCCGGCGAGCCTCCGCCGGTGCGCGCTGGCCAGCGCCGCCGCCGCCACCGCCCCCGGTGGCGCGCTCTTCCTCGAAGGCTTCTCGGGCGAGAGCGGCGGCGGCCCCGGACCCGCCGACCCCGCCCTCCGCTGGAGCGTCGCCGAGGCGCTGGGCTGGCTGGCCGAGGACGCGCCCGACCTCTCGCCCGAGGAGGCGATGGACGGCCTGGTCCGCCTCGACGAGGGGCCGAAGCATCGCGGCGCCGCCCGCGTCCTCCGACTGATCCTGACGCGCCCGGAGGCCCGCTGAACCGTCCCCCGGGAAAGACGTCCGCCGCCCCGCGGCCGTCAGAGGCCGAGCGCCAGCTGATCGCCCGCCCGCTCCGGCCGGCGGAAGAGGTCCGTGCGGAGCGCCGGCAGCTCCCTGCGCAGGCCGAGACGCCCGGCGGCCGTGCGGAAGCGCCGGGCGATCAGCTCCGCCCAGACCCCTTCGCCCCGCATCCGGGCGCCGAAGCGCGGGTCGTTCTCCCGCCCGCCACGCAACTCGCGCACGCGCCCCATCACGCGGGCCGCGCGGTCGGGGAACTCCGCCTCCAGCCACTCCTGCCAGAGCGCCTTGACCTCCCCCGGCAGCCGCAGCAGCACGTAGTCCGCCCGCTGCGCCCCGGCGCGCGCCGCGGCTTCCAGCAGCGTCTCGATCTCGTGATCCGTCAGCGCCGGCACGATGGGCGCGATCATGGCGCCGGTCGGCACGCCCGCCTTGGCGAGCGCGGCGATCGCGCGCAGCCGCGCCTCGGGCGAGGCCGCCCGCGGCTCCATCCGGCGCGAGAGGCGCGAGTCCAGCGTGGTCAGCGAGACCGAGACCCGTGCCAGCCCGGCACGCCCCATCTCGCCCAGCAGGTCCAGATCCCGCGTCACCGACGAACCCTTGGTGACGATCGTCACCGGATGGCGCCAGGCGCTCAGCACCTCCAGCACCTCGCGCGTCACGCGCCGCTCCCGCTCGATCGGCTGATAGGGATCGGTGTTCGTCCCCATCGCGATCGGCGCGCAGCGGTAGGATCTCGCACCGAGTTCCCGCTCCAGGCGCGCCGCCGCGTCCGGCTTCACCAGGATCCGCGTCTCGAAGTCGAGCCCGGGCGAGAGCCCCAGATACGCGTGCGTCGGCCGCGCGAAGCAGTAGACGCAGCCGTGCTCGCAGCCGCGATAGGGGTTGATCGAGCGGTCGAACGGCACGTCGGGCGACTCGTTCCGCGCGATCACCTTGCGCGAGGCGTCGAGCGTCACCTCGCGCCGGACCGCCCCCTCGTCGCCCGCCGACCCCCAGCCGTCATCGGCCGGAACCCGCCCCGGATCGAAGCGTCCGGCGCGGTTGGAGCACGCGCCGCGCCCCCGCCGCCGCTCCGGCGCCACCCGTGCGAGATCGTCGAACAGCTCGTCCACGCGACTCGGTCCTCCCTGACCCGCAGGGTGCCCGGGTGCGCGGAACATTACAAGAACGTCAGCTCGCGCAGTTCCGGCACAGCGCCGCGTAAGGCACCACGTCCAGCCGCTCCTCCGAGATCGCCTCGCCGCATTTCACGCACTCGCCGAAGCTGCCCTGCTTGACCCGGTCAAGCGCCGCGCGGATCTGCCGGATCTCCTGCAGACCGGTCGCGCCGATCTCCTCCAGCACCTCGTCGTTGCTGCGCTCGGAGGCGCGCTCCTCGAAGTCCGGATCGGCGGGCTCGTCCAGATCGTCCTCGATCTTGTGCAGCCGCGCCTCGAGTTCCGCGAGGCGTTCGCGAAGGACGGTCTCGTAGTGCTCGACCGGTTTCATGCCGGCTCCTTTCCCGTTTTCGAAGCCCTCAGCCCCTCCAGGCGAGCAGGATCCGCTCCGCCCGGCCCACCGCGAAGTTCAGCAGCAGACCGAGCGCCGAGAGCATGGCGACCCCGGCGAACAGCCGCTCGAGGTCGTAGAGCGCGCCGGCGGTCAGGATGTAGGCGCCGATCCCGTGTTCCGCGCCCAGCATCTCCGCCGCCACCAACAGAATGATGGCTATCGCGAGCGACACGCGCAATCCCGACAGGATCGCCGGCAGCGCGCCGGGCAGCACGATCTTCGTCACCAGCGAGAGCCGCGAGAGCCCGAAGCTCTGCCCCATGCGGATCAGCTGTCGGTCCACCCCGTCGACCCCGCCATAGGTCGCCACCACCGTCGGCGTGAACACCCCGAAGGCGATCAGCGCGTATTTCGAGGCCTCGCCGATCCCGAACCAGATCACGAACAGCGGCAGCAGCGCGATCTTCGGGATCGGGAACAGCGCCGCCACCAAGGGCGCCAGCCCCGCGCGGGCGATGCCGACGAGCCCGATGGCGAGCCCCACGGCCACCCCCGCCGCCGCGCCCAGCGCGCCGCCTACCGCGAAGCGCTCCAACGAGGGCAGCAGGTGCCGCCAGAGATCGCCGGAGACCCAGAGATCGACGAACACGCCCCCCACCGCCGAGGGCCGCGGCAGCGTCAGCGCCGAGATCCATCCCGCCGACGTCCCCCACTCCCAGACGACGAGCAGCAGCACGAACACCGCGGGCCCGGCCCAGCCATGGCCCTTCGGCGCGAAACCGCCGCCGCGGAACGGCACTCGCCGCTGCGCCGCGTCGCGGCCTTCCGCGGCGCCGCTGCGCCCGGCCGAGACCTCCGTCGCCGCCCCGCTCACGGCGATCTCCCGGCAACCGCCGGCGCCTCTGCGGCCGCCCCCCTGCCCGAAGCGACCGCTCCGCCCGCTCCGACCACGCCTGTCGCCGCCGAACCTCCGCGCCGCAGCCTCGCCCCTCGGACCCCTCCGCCCGTCGGGGCCGCTCTCCCGCCGCGGGCCGGCCTGACTCGTCCGCGCCGCATGGTTCTCGCGCCGAAATCCGAACGGAGCATGAACATCAGCCGCCCACCAGCTCTCGGTCGGACGCCTCGGCCTCCTCGCGCAGCAGCCGCCAGAGCCCCGCGGCCCGCGCCTCCAGCGCCGGATCGCCCGCCGCCCGCGACTCCAGCGGCGCGTCGATCTCCACGATCTCCCGCACCCGCCCGGGCCGGCGCGACAGCACCGCGACCCGGTGCCCCAGCCGCACCGCCTCGGCGAGGTTGTGCGTGACGTAGACCGCCGTGAACGGCTCGCGCGTCCAGAGGCCCACGAGGTCCTCCGTCAGCAGCTCCCGCGTCTGGGCGTCCAGCGCGCTCAACGGCTCGTCCATCAGCCACACCGCCGGGCGCACCGCCAGCGCCCGCGCGATCGCCACGCGCTGGCGCATCCCGCCGGAGAGCTGCCGCGGCCACGCGCCCGCGAAGTCGCTCAGCCGCGTGCGCGACAGCGCGTCCGCCACGATCCGCGCCCGCTCGCCCCGCCCCAGCCGATGCTCCTCCAAGGGCAGCGAGACGTTGCCCTCCACCGTGCGCCAGGGCAGCAGCGCGAAATGCTGGAACACGAAGGTCAGCGGGTTGAGCGACTCCGAAGGCGGCGCCCCGATCTGCAGCACCTCCCCCGCGTCCGGCCGCTCCAGCCCGCCGAGGAAGCGCAGCAGCGTCGACTTTCCGCACCCCGAAGGCCCGACGAGGCACAATATCCGCCCCGCCGGCACCTCCAGCGTCACGTCGCGCAGCACCTCCGTCCCGCCATAGGCGTGGGAGACGCCGCGCAGCGCCAGTTCCACTCAGACCGTCTCGACATAGGAGGGATCGACCAGCGTCTCGGCCGAGGATTCGACCAGCCCCTCCTCCCGGAACCAGGCCAGCTGATCCTCGATCGAGCGCATGCCGAGCGCCGCGCCGGAGGAGATCCGCATCGCCCCGTTGCGGATCGACGGCGCAGCCTTCTCGTAAGGCCGGTCGGTGTAGACGTATTTGTGGATCAGCCGCACCATCTCCTCGGCGGCCTCCTCGCCCGCGGTGCGGTCCACCAGCGCCGCGTTGAAGTCCGCCGCGCCGCGGGAGAACGCCTCGAGGAACGCCGCAGTCCTCTCCCGCTCGCCCGAGGCGTTGTCGGCCGAGGTGAACACCGTCGTCACCTGATAGTCCGGCAGATACTCCGCCACCCGGCCGATCTCCTGCACCGCGCCCGCCCCGGCCAGCGCCTTGGCGATGTGCGGCACGATCGACCAGGCGTCGACCTGCCCCGACTTCAGCGCGCCGATCACCGCGCCGACCTTCTGCAAGGGCTTGAAGCTCATCTCCACGCCCTCGGCCTCCGCGATCCGGCTCCCCATGTAGTGGAAGCTCGACCCCGCCGTGGTCATGCCGAAGGTCTTTCCGCCCAGCCCGGCGGGCGAGGTCAGCCCGGCCGCATGCGCGTCGTTCGAGGCGAGGATCATCTGCCCGTCGATCCCCGGCTCCTCGCGCAGCGCGCCGCCGATCACCTTCGTCGCGCCCTTGTTCGCGAGGCTGAGCAGCCCCCCGGTGATCGCCGTCACCGCGTAGCCCACGTCGCGCGAGGCGACGGCGACCGCCATCGGCTGCGCCGCCTGGAAGAACTCGAAGTCCACATCGAGGCCCGCCTCGGCGAAATAGCCCCGCTCCTGCGCCACGAAGCTGGGCGCATGGCTGGTGAAGCGAAGCGCCCCGACCACGGTGCGTTCCGCCCCGCGCGCCACCCGCGGCGCGGCGAGCGAGAGGGCTGAGACGGCGCCGATTCCGGCGAGCGCCCGGCGGCGGCTGATCTGGCTCATGGCGGTCCTCCCTGGTCCGCGCCGCCTCGAGGGGCGCGTTCGGAGCGATAGGACGGACCCCGCCAGGCCCCGTCAACCCCATGGCGCTTGCTCTTCGCCCGGAATCAGGGCACAATTCAGGTCTTGTTCATGCGTATCGACCGGAGGCCGCGTTCCATGGAAAGCTTCCACCCCGACGCCCTGATCCCCGAAGCGCAGCGCATCGCGCCCGCCGGCCCGCGCCTCTTCGCGCAGCCCCGCCCCTGGACCGCGCCGCGCCGCGCGGCGGTCCCCGTCGGCGCCGCCCGGGTTCCGGCGCGCGAACCGGAGGGGCCGGCCGGCCTCCGCGCCCGCTTCCTCCGCCGCCATCCCGGCGGCTTCGCCGACCCCCTGTTCCGCCTGACCGAGCGCGCCGGCCGGCTGGAGGCGCGCCGCCGGCTCCTGCGCGCCGTCTCCCCCGCCGCGGCGGAGGCCGGCGCGGGCGATCCCGTCGCCGCCCTCGCCGCGCTCGAGGCCGCGCGGCTCCTCGGTCCCGAGGACGCCGAGGCCGCCACCCGGCTGCTTCGCGGCCGCCGGGCCCGCGCCTTTCTCGCCGCCGCCGCGCGCTTCGCCGCCGGCGGCACCGCGGCGGGACTCACCGCGATGCGCGCCGCCGCCGCGCCCGACGCCGCCGGGCGCTGGCCCGTGCTCACCGCGATCCCGTTCCTGTGGCGGCCCGACGCGCACATGCTGCTGGATCCCGGCCCCGCGGGCGAAGCCGCGCGTCATCTCGATCACCCGCTCGCCGGCCGCCTCGCCGCCGGCGGTCCGGCCGAGACCTATCGCGCGCTGCTGCAGCTCTGCGCGGAACTCCGCGCATCCGTCGCGGATCTCGCCCCGACGGACAACCTGGACCTGCTCGGCCTGCTCCGCGCCGCCGCCCGTCCGGGCTGAGCCGTCACAGGATCGAGCCGAGCTTCGAGACCAGCCGCGCGACCGCCGAGACGTAGCGCGTCACGTCCTCGACCCGCGCCGTCGCCTTGCGCGCCGTCTCGCGCGCCCGCTCCGCCTCGCCCATCGCCGCGCGCAGCTCCGCGAGCGCGCCCGTGGTCGCCTCGGCGCCGTCGAGGGCCTTCAGCGCCAGCCGGCGGAGCCGCATCGCCTCGCTCTGCAGCCGCGACGCCTCGCGTCCAAGACGGACGAAGGCGGACCCGGGATCGTCGCTCCACGGCGCGGACGGGCTGCCCTGCCGCGCCCGCAGCGCCGAGACCTCCCGCTCCGCCGCCCCGGCCTCGGCCAGCAGGGCCTCCGCCGCCTCCAGCTTCGCCATCGCGCATCCTCCCTCGATCGGCGGATCAGCCGCCGGAGACCACCGTCTCCAGCGGCTCCGCCAAAGCCTCCGCGGCATCCGCGATCCGCTCCAGCGCGCGGCGGTAGGCCGCCCGGTCGTCCCGCTCGGCGGCCTCGGCCAGCGCCGCATGGGCCTCGCCCAGCCGCACGAACGCCGCGTAGGCTCCGAGGTCCGCGCTCACCTTCGCCCGATGCTCCGCCACGGCGGCGTCCAGTTCGGCCGCCGCCGCGCGCAGCTCCGCCGCGCCGAGTCGCGCCTGCGCCCGCATCGCCTCGTTCAGCAGCGGCTGCACGCGGTCATCGTAGGCCTGCGAATGCACGCTCTCCATCATCGCGGCGTAGGCCCTCTCCAACGTCTCGGTCGCCGCCTGCACCGCCGGGTCCGTCCGGGGCACGATCTCGCGCAGCGCCTCGATGCGGCGCGCCTCCAGCCAAAGCGCCCCCGCCTCGGCGATCACGGCGCCGACGGCGCCCGGCACGCCCTCCGGAAAGGAAACGCCGGCGTCGACGTCCGCCGCGGCGCTCTCCAGACGGCCGAGCGCGCCGCCGAGATCGACCGCCGCCTCGCGGAAGGCGTCCTCGCCGGACCCGGCGCCTTCCGCCAACTCGCCGAGCGCGACCGCATAGCGCCGCATCGCCTCCGCCAGCGCGTCGAGCGTCGCGTATTCCGGCGTCTCGATCAGCGGCGAGGCCGTGCCTTCCTCCGTCCGGTCGCGCTTCAGCGTGCAGTCCGCGAGGCGCGGCGCCGCCCCCGCGAGCGGCACGCAGGCGCCCCGGTCGACGAAAGGAACCGCATCGTCCGCCGCGAGGCGGTCGTAGCCCTCCGCGCGCTCGGCCGCGCGATGCCGCGCCGAGACGTCGCCGTAGGCCGCCGCCGCCGCCTCGGCCGTGTCCGCATACTTGGCCGCGGCGTCCAGGAGCGCCGGGTCCGCGCAGCCCGCCGTCGTCAGCAGCATGGCCGCCGCCGCGAGGCGGATTCCCCCAGAACGATGAATCATGTCCGCCCGCCCCCCGGAAACGCCGTTTCCGAAAGGTTACCTTCAAGGCAAGCCGCGTGCATCCCAAATCGCCTGATGCATCGGCCCCCCAGGCGTCGACCGCAGGGTCACGCCGTCGAAATGAAGGGGGTGATGGTGGGCGCGGGCAGGATCGAACTGCCGACCCCTACGATGTCAACGTAGTGCTCTCCCGCTGAGCTACGCGCCCCATCGCCGGCGGGAATAGAGCCGGGCGCGGAAGGTGTCAACGGCCCGAATGCCGGGTCGCGGACGGCAGGTCCCTCGCCCCGCTCAGAAGGCCTTGAAGGTCAGCGTCGTGAAGGTCCGCTCGATGCCCTCTATGTCGTGAAGCCGCTCGTTCACGAAATGGCCGATGTCGTCCTCGTCCTCGAGGTAGAACTTCGCCAGAAGATCGTACTCGCCCGAGGTCGAATGGATCTCCGACGCGATCTCCCGCTGCGCCAGGGTATCCGCGACGTCATAGGCCCGACCGAGCTTGGTCTTGATCTGAACGAAGAAGCACTGCATTCCATCTACTCCACCACTGCCGCGACCAGCGCGCTCTCCGCGTCCGCCAGCCCGGCGATCACGTCGAAATGATGCCGCCCCGGCGCCACCACCTCCCGCGTCCGCGCGCCGAGGCCGGCCCAGACGTTCGCCAGCAGCGCCGTCTGGCGCAGGAACTCCGGCCGCTCGTCGCCGCCGACCCAGGCGACCAGTTCCGCCCCCTCGGCCGGCTCGCACAGCGCCGGGCTCTCCGCCCGCGCCTCCGCGAGATCGAGCCGCAGCGTCGCGTTCATCGCCGTCCGCAGCAAGGGCCGCAGATCATGCACGCCCGAGATCGAGACCGCCCGCCGCAGCCGCGGCCGCAGCCCCGGCGCCAACGCCACGTCC
>DATFKM010000274.1:0-15659 GCA_035268645.1 Paracoccaceae bacterium
GCACACGCCCGACTGGCCCGGGATGGACCGCTTCGCCGGGCGCATCGTGCATCCGCAGACCTGGCCCGAGGATCTCGACCACTCCGGCAGGCGCGTCGTGGTGATCGGCTCCGGCGCGACCGCCGCGACGATCGTGCCGGCGCTGGCGAAGACCGCGGCCAAGGTCACGATGCTGCAGCGCTCGCCGACCTGGTTCTATCCGAGCCCGAAGGACAACGAGCTCGCCGCCCTGCTCCGCCCGCTGGACCTGCCGCCCGAGTGGTTCCACGAGATCATGCGCCGCAAGATGCTGCACGATCAGAAGGAGATCCGCCGCCGCGCCCGGGAGGAGCCCGAGGGCCTGCAGGCCGAGCTCCTCGGCGCCGCCGAGGCGCTGCTCGGCGGCGCGGCGCCGGTCGATCCGCATTTCACGCCGCGCTACCGCGTCTGGAGGCAGCGCCTCGCGCGGGTGCCGGAGGGCGACCTCTTCGTCGCCATCCGCGAGGGGCGCGCCGACGTCGTCACCGACGAGATCGAGCGCTTCACCGAAACCGGCCTCGCGCTGAAGTCCGGCGCGACGCTGGAGGCGGACGTGATCGTCACCGCCACCGGCTTCGACCTCTGCGTGATGGGCGACGCCGCCTTCACCGTCGACGGCGCGCCGGTCGACTGGCCCGGAACGACGACCTATCGCGGCATCATGTTCTCCGGCGTGCCGAACCTCGCCTGGGTGTTCGGCTATCTGCGCACCTCCTGGACGATGCGGGCGGACCTCGTCTCGGCCTGGGTGGTGCGGCTCCTGCAGGCGATGCGCCGCCGCGGCGCGCGCTCGGTCACGCCGGAGCTCGGCGAGCGCTTCGCGGAGATGGAGCTCAAGCCCTTCTTCGACCCCGACGACTTCGACGCCGGCTACATCATGCGCGCGCTGGACCGGATGCCGCGGCAGGGCGACCGCGACCCGTGGCTGAACCGCCAGGACTACTGGGAGGAGAAGGAGGTGCTGCCGAGCGCGCCGCTCGACGACGGGGCGCTGGTCTGGCGCTGAAGCGCCCGCGAAATGGGCGGTTGCCTTTTGCGCCGCGGGCGGCATAGTGCGGATCCATGACCGGGATCGCCCAGATCGCCGCCGTTCGCGCCGGCCTCCTTCTCCTTAGCCGCCCCTGAGCGTGCCGGGGAAGACGGCGCGCGCGCTCAGGGGACCCCGAGGACGCGCCGCCGAGACAGCCCCCTCAAGGACGATCCGGCAAGGAACACCGACATGACCGAAGCCAAGCCCGCCGATCAGGTCGCGCGCGATCCCAACCGCGTGCTGATCTTCGACACCACGCTCCGCGACGGCGAGCAGTCGCCCGGCGCGACCATGACGCTCGACGAGAAGCTGCGCATCGCCCGGCATCTGGACGAGATGGGCGTCGACATCATCGAGGCGGGCTTCCCCATCGCCTCGCTCGGCGACTTCGAGGCGGTGAAGGCCATCTCGGGCGTGGTCGAGAACGCCGTGGTCTGCGGCCTCTCGCGCTCCGGCCTCAAGGACGTCGACCGCGCCGGCGAGGCGGTCGCGGCCGCGCGGCGCAAGCGCATCCACACCTTCATCGCGACCTCCGACCTGCACATGGAGCACAAGCTGCGCATGACGCGCGACCAGGTGCTCGAGCAGATCCACGCCAGCGTCGCCCGCGCGCTGGAGCACACGGACGACGTGCAGTGGTCGCCCGAGGACGCCACCCGCTCCGACCGGGACTTCCTCGTGAAGGCGGTCCAGACGGCGATCGACGCCGGCGCGACGACGATCAACATCCCCGACACGGTGGGTTACACCGCCCCGCGCGAGAGCGCCGAGATCATCGCCATGCTGCGCGGGCGGGTGACGGGCATCGACGACTGCGTGATCTCCACGCACTGCCACAACGATCTCGGCATGGCGGTGGCGAACGCGCTGGCGGCGGTGGAGGCCGGCGCGCGGCAGATCGAATGCACCGTCAACGGCCTCGGCGAGCGGGCCGGCAACGCCGCGCTCGAGGAGGTGGTGATGGCGATGCGCGTGCGACACGACATCATGCCGTGGGACACGCGGATCGACACGAAGCGGATCATGGCGGCGAGCCGCATGGTCAGCCAGATCACCGGCTTCCCGGTGCAGTACAACAAGGCGATCGTCGGCAAGAACGCCTTCGCGCACGAGAGCGGCATCCACCAGGACGGGATGCTGAAGAACGCCCAGACCTACGAGATCATGCGGCCCGAGGACGTGGGCCTCGCCGAATCCAACCTGGTGATGGGCAAGCATTCCGGCCGCGCCGCCTTCCGCGCCAAGCTGAAGGATCTCGGCTACGAGGCCGGCGACAACAAGCTCGAGGACGCCTTCGTCCGCTTCAAGGCGCTCGCCGACACCAAGAAGGAGGTGTGGGACGAGGACATCATCGCCCTGATGGCGGAGACCGGCGGCGAGGGTTCCGAACGGCTGCGGGTCAAATGGCTCGAGGTCGTCTGCGGCACCCGCCGTCCGCGGGCGGAGCTGGTGCTGGTGGTCGACGGCGAGGAGAGGCGCGCCGAGGCCTCGGGCGACGGGCCGGTCGACGCCTGCTTCAACGCGGTGCGGGAGATCATGCCGCACGAGGCGACGCTGCAGCTGTTCCAGATCCACGCGGTGACCGAGGGCACGGACGCCCAGGCCACCGTCAGCGTGCGGCTGGAGGAGAACGGGCGGATCGTCACCGGCCAGGCCTCGGACACCGACACGATCGTGGCGGCGACGCGGGCCTACGTCTCGGCGCTCGGCCGTCTCGCCGTGCGGCGGGAGAAGACGGCGCCGGAGGCGCTCGCCGGGGAGTGAGCCGGGCCGCCGGCGGGGCCCTGCGCCCCGCCGCGGCCGGCGACGCGGAGGGCCGATGCTCAAGATCCTGATCTGGATCCTCTACGCGGCGGCGGCGGCGGCGATCGCCGATCTGCTGGTGCGCCGCTGGGCCGAGCGGGGCGAATGCACGCTCCACAAGGCGCTGATCCTTCAGGATTCGTGCCGCGGCCGCTGTCCGCGCGGCCAGCGCTGCGTGGCGTTCCAGACGCGCCGGCACTGGCTCTTCGGCACGCAGGCCGTCGCCTGCGGCTGCATCGAGGGGCGGGCGGGCGGCTCCCCGGTGGAACCGCCGGACTTCGCCGAGCTGCCGAAGCGCCTCGGCGGCCCCAAGGGCCCGAAGGCGCCGGAGACCGAGCCCGAGCGCGAAGACGTCTGACGGGAGGCGACGATGGGCGCGTTCGATCTCGCGAACCCGACGTTCCGGCTCTACGTGATCGCCGCGGCGATCATGACGCTGAAGCTGATGGCCGGGACTGGGCCACCGTCGCGGCGATGATGCGCCGCGGCCGAGGCTACGCCAGCCCCGAGGATCTGCGCCCCGGCGCGATCAACCGCACGCCCGATCCGGCGCAGCTCGATCCCGATCCGGCGGTCGAGCGCGCGCGCCGGATGCACCGCAACGACCTCGAGAACGTGCCCGGCTTCCTCGTCGCCGGGCTGCTCTTCGTCGCCGTGGCGCCGCCGCTCTGGGCGGCCTGGCTGCTGATGGGCGGCTTCGTGCTGGCGCGCGCGGGCCACGCCTGGGCCTACGGCACGGCGCGCTCGCACGAGACGCGGGCGACGTTCTGGACCCTCGGCTCGCTCGCCGTGATGGCGATGGCGCTCTGGGCGCTGATCGTGGCGATCGGGGCCTAGAGCGCGGCGGCGCCGAGGCGCGGAGGCGGCAGCGCGCCGACCCGCTCCAGCGCGGCGCGGATCTCGGCGAGGCCGGCCTCCGGCACGGGAACCTGCGGCGGGATCGGATCGCCGCAGTCGAAGCCCTGCAACCTGAGGCCCGCCTTCACCGCGCCGGCGAGGTTGTGGCGCGCGAAGACCTCGTTCACCGCCCAGAGATCGCGCTGCAGATCCATCGCCGCCGCCCAGTCGCCGGCGCGGCAGAGCTCGTAGAGACGAACCGAGGCGTCGGGCACGATGCAGGACGGCCCCGCCATCCAGCCGCGTCCGCCGAGCAGCATCACCGCGGCGGTGACGTGCGAGGACGCGGCGAAGACGTCGAGCCGCCCGGCGCAGCGATTCAGGATCGAGAGCAGTCGCCCGGTGTTCGTGCTCGCGTCCTTGATTCCGACGATGCGCGGGTGCTCCGACAGTCGCTCCAGCGCGCCGAGCGAGAGATCCGAACGCTGGAAGTTGGGGTTGGTGTAGAGCACCGTCGGAAGGTCGGTCGCGTCCGCGACGGCCGAGAAATAGCCGACGACGCCGTCCTCCGGGATCGGGAAATAGGCTTCCATGACCGCCAGGATGCCGTCGGCGCCGAGCGCCTCCCAGCGCTTCGCCTGAGCGACGGCTTCGGCGGTGGCCGTGGCGGCGACGCCGGCGATCACGGGAACCCGGCCCGCCGTCGCCTCCAGCGTCGCGGCGACGACGGCCTCGCGCTGGCCCGCGTTCAGATAGGCGAACTCGCCTGTGGAACCGAGCGGGGTCAGCCCGTGCACGCCGCGCCCGATCAGGTGCTCCACCAGTCGGCCGAGCGCCTCGGCGTCGACGCCTCCGTTGCGATGGAGCGGCGTCGGCAGATAGGGGATCACGCCGTGAAAGGGCGCGATGGGGCGGGGCATGGCGGGCTCCTCGGCGGATCGCGTCATACGAGGATCGCGTCGTCCGACCGGGGACGCAAGTCCGGGTGACGGCGCGTCGGCGGAAGCCGCGAGCGGCGCCCGCCGCCGGGTCATGTCGCGGTGAGGCGTCTCGGCCGGGGGCGACGCCCGGCCACGAAAAAGGGCCGGCGCGGCGGCCGGCCCCCTGCCCCGCGCAGCGGCGGCGATCACTCGTCGCGGTAGACCTTTTCGCGCCGCTCGTGCATCTCCTGCGCAGCGAGGCTGAGCGTCGCGATCGGGCGCGCGTCGAGCCGCTTGAGCGAGATCGGATCGCCGGTCACCTCGCAATAGCCGTAGCTTCCGTCCTCGATCCGCCGCAGCGCCGCCTCGATCTTCGAGATCACCTTGCGCTGGCGATCGCGGGTGCGCAGTTCCAACGCGCGATCGGTCTCGGCGGAGGCTCGGTCGGCGATGTCGGGAACCGCCTGGGCGCTGTCCTGCAGGCCCTCGAGGGTGGACCGGCTCTCGGCGAGGATGGAATCTCGCCAGTCGTTCAGCTTGCGGCGGAAGTACTCCTTTTGACGCGGGTTCATGAAAGGCTCGTCCTCGGACGGGAAATACTCGGAGTCGAGAACGGATTCGGCTTTCATCGCTCGTCACCTCGATGTCGTTGCCCATCCCGTCGCCGGGGACGCTGACGCGGCCGTCAGGCTCTTCGCCGTTCGGACCGCCACCCCCCTCGTCGGTGCGGACCCTATAGCGGGGGCTCGGCGTTAAGTCACGCGCAACGTTTGCAAACGAGTCGCGAAGCCCGCGCGGCTCCAGGCCGGCCTCGGGGCGCGCCGAGGGGCCCCGCCCCCTTGCCTCGGGCGCCCGGCTGCGCCAGTTCCCTGCACCGTAGAGGTCCGGACGGCGGAGGGAGAGCGGCGAGATGAGATTCGAGGGCACGCGCGACTACGTCGCGACCGACGACCTGAAGGTGGCGGTGAACGCCGCGATCGCGCTGGAGCGTCCGCTGCTGGTCAAGGGCGAGCCCGGCACCGGCAAGACCGAACTCGCGCGTCAGATCGCCGGCGCCCTCGGCCTGCCGATGCTGGAGTGGTCGGTGAAGTCCACCACCCGCGCGCAGCAGGGCCTCTACGAGTACGACGCGGTGAGCCGCCTCCGGGACAGCCAGCTCGGCGATCCGCGGGTCGAGGACGTGCGCAACTACATCCGGCCGGGCAAGCTCTGGGAGGCGTTCGAGGCGGACGGCAAGGTGGTGCTGCTGATCGACGAGATCGACAAGGCCGACATCGAGTTCCCGAACGACCTGCTGCAGGAACTCGATCGCATGGAGTTCTTCGTCTACGAGACGGGGGAGACGATCCGGGCGAGGCATCGCCCCGTGGTCATCATCACCTCGAACAACGAGAAGGAGCTTCCGGACGCGTTCCTGCGCCGCTGCTTCTTCCACTACATCCGCTTCCCGGACGCCGAGACCATGCAGGACATCGTCCGGGTCCACTTCCCCGACATCAAGTCGGCCCTGCTGCGCGCGGCGCTGACGCGTTTCTACGAGCTGCGCGACACGCCGGGTCTGAAGAAGAAGCCCTCCACCTCGGAGGTGCTCGACTGGCTCAAGCTGCTGATGGCCGACGAGCTCGAGGCGGGCGATCTCCGCGCCGGCCCGACCGAGGCGCTGCCCCGTCTGCACGGCGCGCTCCTGAAGAACGAGCAGGACGTGCATCTCTTCGAGCGGCTCGCCTTCCTCGCCCGCCGCCAGCAGTCGTGAGGCGCGCGCCGGCGGGGCGCCCGGCGTGATCGAGGCGCTCACCGGCGCGATCCTGCCGATCTTCGCGGTGATGGCGGCGGGCTTCGTCCTCGGCCTGCGCGGCGTGGTCGGGCAGGCGGCGCCGGCGGGGATCAACCGCTTCGTGCTGCTGCTGGCGGTGCCGGCGCTGCTGTTCTCCATCCTCGCGGCGGCCGATCTCTCGGCGCTCGATCCGCGGCGGCTCGGCGCCTATCTCGCCGGCGAGGCGACGGTCTACGCGGCAGGCTTCCTGATCGCGCGCTTCGGCTTCGGGCGCGGCGGGGCGGAATCGCTTCTGCTCGGCTTCGCGGCGGCCTTCGTCAATCACGTGCTCTTCGTGCTGCCGGTGGCGCGCGGGCTCTACGGCGACGCGGCGGCGGCGCCGATCGCGGCGATCATCACCATCGACGCGCTGGTGACCTTCCCGCTCACCGTGATGGGCATGGAGATCCTGAGCGGCGGGCGGCGCGGCGCCGGGGCGGTGGCGCGGCAGGTGCTGCTGAACCCGATGCTGCTGGCGCCGGTCGCGGGCCTCGCCGTCAATCTGGCCGGCATCGGGCTGCATCCGGGGATCGGGCGCTTCGTGGACTTCGCGGGGGCCGCCGCGGCGCCGGCGGCGCTGTTCGCGCTCGGCGTCACGCTGAGCGGGAGCGATCTGCGACGCTTCGGCGGCGTCTCGGTCTCGATCGCGGCGCTTTCCGTCGCCGCGCATCCGCTGATCGTGTTCGGGATCGACCGGGCGGCGGGCGACGACGGGGCCGCCGCGGCGCTGATGGTGACGCTCGCGGCGGGACCCTGCGGGGCGATGCCCTACGCCCTCGCCAGCTTCTACGGAGCGCCGGCGCACTCCATCGCCAAGGCGATCGTCCTCTCGACCGCGGCGAGCCTCCTGACCCTCTCGGCGCTGGCCTGAGCGGCGGCGCGGCGCTTAGGCGCTCCCCGCCCCGCCGGGCTTGCGCCCGGCCGTGCCGCGCGGCAAGAGGGCGGGCATGACCGAGATCAGACCCCTCCGCGCGAGCGACGAGCCCGAATGGCGCCGGCTCTGGACCGGCTATCTCGAGTTCTACGAGACGGCGGTGGAGGAGGCGGTCTACCGCGCCACCTTCGAGCGCCTGCTGCCGGATGGCGACCCGGTGATGCACGGGCTGCTGGCGCTGCGCGACGGCGCGCCGGTCGGCCTCGTGCACTATCTGTTCCACCGGCACACATGGCGGATCGAGGACGTGCTCTACCTGCAGGACCTCTACGTCGATCCCGCCGTGCGGGGCGGCGGCGTCGGGCGCGCGCTGATCGAGGCGGTCTACGCCGCGGCGGACGCGGCGGGCACGCCCTACGTCTACTGGACGACGCAGGAGTTCAACTATCGCGGCCGGATGCTCTACGACCGCATCGGAACGCGAACGCCGTTCATAAAGTATCAGCGATGATCCTTCTGCTCGTTTTCGCGGCCCTCTTCGCCTTCGGCTGGATCCGCGCCGCGCGCCGCGGCGGCGGTCTCGCGGACCGTCTGCGCTACGGCGTCGTGCACGGGCTGGTCGGGGTGCTGATCGTGTTCGGCGTCGCCACGATCGGCGACTGGCAGGGCTTGTTCTGAGCCGCGCGGGCCCGACATCCTGAGCCGAGGAGGCGCGCGATGTTCGTCAATCTGTTCTACGGGCTGCGGGAGGCCAAGGTTCCCGTCTCCCTGCGCGAGTATCTCACGCTGCTGGAGGCGGTGAAGGCCGATCTCGTGACCTACGACGTCGAGGCGTTCTACTACCTCGCCCGCGCGGCGCTGGTGAAGGACGAGCGCAACATCGACAAGTTCGACCGGGTCTTCTCCGAGGTGTTCAAGGGCCTCCAGGCGGTCTCGGGCGAGGATGCCGTGGACGTCGAGGACCTGCCGGAGGAGTGGCTCCGCAAGATGGCGGAGAAGCATCTGAGCCCCGAGGAGATGAAGCAGATCGAGGCGCTCGGCGGTTTCGACAAGCTGATGGAGACGCTGAAACGACGGCTCGAGGAGCAGAAGGGCCGCCACCAGGGCGGCTCGAAATGGATCGGCACCGCCGGCACCAGCCCCTTCGGCGCCTACGGCTACAACCCCGAGGGCGTGCGCATCGGCCAGCACGAGAGCCGGCACCGGCGCGCCGCGAAGGTCTGGGACAAGCGCGAGTTCCGCGACTTCGACGATTCGGTCGAGCTCGGCACCCGCAACATCAAGGTGGCGCTGAAGCGGCTGCGGCGTTGGGCCCGGGACGGGGCGCACGAGGAACTGGACCTCGACGGCACGATCCGCGCCACGGCCGAGCACGGCTATCTCGACGTCAAGACGCGGCCCGAGCGGCGCAACGCGGTGAAGGTGCTGCTGCTGCTCGACGTCGGCGGCTCGATGGACGATCACGTCAGGGTGGTCGAGGAGCTGTTCTCGGCGGCGCGGGCGGAGCTGAAGCACCTCGAGCACTTCTATTTCCACAACTGCCTCTACGAGGGCGTCTGGAAGGACAACCGCCGGCGCTGGCAGGAGCAGATCCCGACCTGGGACCTGATCCACAAGTACGGCTCCGACTGGAAATGCGTGTTCGTCGGCGACGCCTCCATGAGCCCCTACGAGATCGCCTATCCGGGCGGGGCCAACGAGCATTGGAACCCGGAATCCGGGGAGACCTGGCTGCGCCGGGCGCGGGATCAGTGGCCGGGATCGGTCTGGATCAATCCGGTGCCGGAGCGGCGCTGGGGCTACACGCAGTCGATCCGGATGATCCAGGAGATCTTCGCGGATCACATGTATCCGATGACGCTGGAGGGCCTCGACGCCGGCATGAAGGAGCTGTCGCGCTGACGTCGCGGGGAGGGTGACGGCGGGGTCCGGGCGGCCTATGTGAGCGGGATGCTCAAACTGGTCCCCCTCCTCCTGATCATACTCTACGCGGTCGTCATGTGGCAGTTCTCCGCCTGGCGCACCCGGCGCGAGCTGGAGGCGAAGTCCGAGCCGCTGGACGCGCCGGAGATCGAGGCGGTGATCCGCCGGCTGGGGCGTGCGGTGGGGCTCGAGCACCTCAAGGCGA
Organism: Paracoccaceae bacterium; assembly: GCA_035268645.1. GTDB lineage: Bacteria > Pseudomonadota > Alphaproteobacteria > Rhodobacterales > Rhodobacteraceae > Albimonas. The sequence continues at coordinate 9,424 of DATFKM010000274.1, forward strand.
ACGTCTACGACCAGCCGGTGTTCAACGGCCTGGCGAGCCCGGACGGCGGGATCTACGTCACCCGCGGCGTGATCGACCAGTATCGGCTGGGCCGGGTAAGCTCCGAGGAGATCGGCTCGATCGTGGCGCACGAGCTGGGGCACGTGGCGCTCGGACATACCCGTCGGCGGATGATCGACTGGACCGGGCAGAACGCCATCCGCTACGGGCTCGCGATGGTGCTCGGGCGGGTGATCCCCTTCGTCGGGGTCTGGATCGCCGATCTGCTGGCGGGTCTTGTCGCCGCGCGGCTGAGCCGGCGCGACGAGTTCGAGGCGGACGCCTACGCCGCGGCGTTGATGCGCAAGGCCGGGGTGGATCCGGAGGCGCAGGTCTCGATGTTCGAGAAGCTCGGCAGGATGCATTCGCCGCCGGGGGGCTTCGCCTGGCTGCAGAGCCATCCGCCGCTGAAGGACCGGATCGAGGCTATCCGCGAGCGGCACCGCCGCTGGGACGCCGAGGGGACCGAGAACCCGGCCGGCTCATAGGCCGAGGGCGCCGGTCCGGACCAGTTTCGCGAGCCGGGGGAGGTGGGCGCGCTTGAGGGCGCGGGCGGCCTCCTTCGGATTCCCGGCGAGATGCGGGAAGGGGGCGAGCGCCCGGGCGATGGCCGCGGCGGCGGCCTCCGGGCGGCGGCCCGCCAGTTCCCAGAGCAGCGCGTCCGGCGAGATCGGGGCGAGGCCGAGCGCACGCAGCTTCGGGGCGGGAAAGTCCTTCAGATTCGAGGTGACGAGCAGATCGGCGTCGGCGGCGAGGGCCGCCTCGAGGACGTGCACGTCCGCGGGATCGGGAAGCGTGGTCTCGGGGCGCGGCGCGGGGCCGAAATCCGTACCGCTTTCGTCGGGCGACGGTGCGCCTTTCGTCGGCCCTTCGTCGGCCTTTCGTCGGCCTTTCGTCGGCCTTTCGTCGGCCCTTCGTCGGCCGTCCGTCCGTCTTTCGTCGGCCTCCGGGGCCGACCGCGTGCCGACCGCGTCGGCCTCCGGTGCGCACGCCGTCGGGCGCCCGGCGTCTTCCGTCTCCGCCGCCGCCTGCGGCCAGCGGTCGGCCATGAGCGCGGCCTCGGCCCGCGCCGCGCGCTCCCCTTCGGGACCGTGGTCCCGGAGCGAGGCCCGCGCCCATTCCTCGATCACGCGGGGCGACCAGAGGGGGACCAGCAGCCCCTCCGCCGCCGCCGAGAGCAGGCAGCCGCGCACCAGCGGCGGGTAGAGCACGCAGGCGTCGAGGAAGCCGCGCGGCGGGCTCATGCGAGCCGTAGCACGAGGGCCTTGAGATAGCGTGTCTCCGGCAGCGCCGGGTGGACCGGATGATCGGGGCCGGCGCCGCCGGCGCGGATCAGCTGCGCCTCGCGCCGGGCTTCGCGGATGCCCTCCACGGACGCCTCGAAGAACGCCTCGGGCGAGGCGGCGTGCGAGCAGGAGTGCAGCGCCAGGAAGCCGCCCGGCGCCACCAGCCGCGCCGCGAGCCGGGCGGTGCGGCGATAGGCGCGCAGCCCCGCCTCCGCCGCCTGGCGCGAGGGGGCGAAGGCCGGCGGATCGCAGACCACCACGCCGAAGCGCCGACCGGACTCGGCGAGGCCGTGCATCGCCTCGAAGGCGTCCTCGCGGCGGAGAGTCAGGCGGTCCTCCACGCCCATGCGCGTCGCGGAGGCCGCGGCGAGCGCGAGCGCGGGTTCGGAGCCGTCGACCGCCAGCGCCTCCCGCGCCCCGGCGGCGAGGGCGGCGAGGGCGAAGCCGCCGACATGGGCGAAGACGTCGAGCATCGACTCGCCGCGGGCGAGGCGGGCGACGAAGGCGTGGTTCGGGCGCTGGTCGTAGTAGAGGCCGGTCTTCTGCCCGCCGAGCAGGTCGGCGAGATAGAGCGCGCCGTTCATCGGCACCTCGACCGGACCGTCGACGGCGCCGCGGATGACGCGCGGCTCGGCCGGCTCGAGCCCCTCCTGCACGCGGGCGCGCGAGCCGGCGTTGAGCACGACGGTGGCGGCGCCGGTGACGGCGAGCGCGGCGTCCGCGATCTCCTCGGAGAGCCGGTCGGCCCAGGCGGCGTTCGGCTGCATCACGAGGGCGTCGCCGAAACGGTCGATCACGAGGCCGGGCAGGCCGTCCGCCTCGGCGTGGACGAGACGGTGATGGGGCGTGTCGTGGAGCCGCTCGCGGAGCGCGAGGGCGGCGGCGAGGCGGGCCTCGAGCCAGGCGGGACCGATCTCGGCCTCGGGGTCGCGGTCGAGGAGGCGGGCGGCGATGCCGCTCTCGACGTTCACGGCGACGACGCCGCGGGGGCGGCGGTCGGCGTCCTCGAGCACGGCGGGCGTTCCGGGCGGGAGCTTCCGGGTGCGCCGGTCCATCACCAGTTCGTCCGCGTAGACCCAGGGTGCGCCGGCGAGGAAGCGCTTGCCGGAGCGGGGGCGCAGGCGCACGACCGGCCGGGCGGCGGGGTCCTGCGGGTCGGGCGGGGAGTCGGGCGCGGCGTCGGTCATGCGCCGGCGATAGCGCGAAACGGCGGGCGCGGAAAGCGCCGCCGGCGGCGCGGCGGCGATGCGGAACGGCGACGGCCGGGCGCCGCTTCGAGGCGCGGACGCGCCTCGCCGGGTCGAGGGGGGGTCGATCCCCCCCTCGGCACGGGCCCCCGCCGAGGCGCGCGAGGCTTGCCGGGGCGTGGGACGCCGGGCTAGGCCCTGACCCGACCCGCCCTCTGCCCCGGAGATCGCCGATGGACGCCGGAGAGCCCGCCGACCGCCCCGAGAGCCGCGAGCGCTCCGACCGGCTGGTGCACGACAGGAGCGCCGCCCTGCCCCGGCTGCGCGAGATCATGCGACGCCTCCGCGCCCCCGACGGCTGCCCCTGGGACCGCGAGCAGGACTTCCGCTCGATCGCCCCCTACACCATCGAGGAGGCCTGCGAGGTCGCCGAGGCGATCGAGCGCGAGGACTGGCGCGCGCTGCGCGACGAACTCGGGGATCTGCTGCTGCAGGTGGTCTATCACGCCGAGATCGCGGAGGAGCGGGGGCTCTTCGGCTTCGACGACGTGGCGCGCGCCTCGGCCGACAAGATGCTGCGCCGCCATCCGCACGTCTTCGGCGAGCGCCCCGGCGCGGCGCCGGTTCCCGCGGAGAGCGTGAGCTGGGAGGCGATCAAGGCCGCCGAGCGCGCCGAGACCGGCGAGCGGCGCGACAGCGCGCTCGACGGCGTGCCGGCGGGAATGCCGGGGCTCGCGCGCGCCGCCAAGCTGACGCGCGAGGCGGCGAAGGTCGGCTTCGACTGGCCGGAGGCGGCCGCGGTGCTCGACAAGCTGGCCGAGGAGACGGCCGAGCTGGTGGAGGCGCGCGAGCGGCTGAGCGCGGACGCGGTCGAGGAGGAGTTCGGCGACCTCCTCTTCGTGATGGCCAATCTGGGGCGGCATCTGGGCGCCGATCCCGAGGCCGCGGTCCGCCGCACCAACGCCAAGTTCGAACGGCGCTTCCGCGAGGTGGAGCGGCGGCTGCGGGCGGCGGGCCGGGCCCCGGGCGAGGCGGACCTCGCGGAGATGGACGCGCACTGGGATGCGGTGAAGGCCGAGGAGAAGGCCGAGGCCCGGCGCGGCCGGCGGGGGCTTTGACGGCGACGGGGGCTTCGGCTATCCAGCGCCCGACGCCGGACCGGGGGAGGCCCGCCATGCCCGACAGCATCATCGAGCGCTGCGAGTCGGCGGGCCTGCGCATGACCGGCCAGCGCCGCACGGTCGCCCGGGTGCTCGAGGGGGCCACCGGACATCCCGACGTCGAGGAGCTCTACAAGCGCGCCTCCGCCGAGGACGCGGCGATCTCGCTCGCGACGGTCTACCGGACGGTCAAGCTGTTCGAGGAGATCGGCATCCTCGAGAAGATGGACTTCGGCGACGGGCGCGCGCGCTACGAGGACGCCGAGCGCGAGCATCACGACCATCTGATCGACGTGCAGTCGGGCGAGGTGGTCGAGTTCGTCGACGAGGAGATCGAGGCCCTGCAGCGCAAGGTCGCCGAGCGTCTGGGCTACGAGCTGAAGGGCCATCGCCTCGAGCTCTACGGCGTGCCGCTCGGCCGCCGGAAGGGCTGAGTTCCGGGGGGCCGCGGCCCCCCTTTCCGCGCGCGGCGCGCCGCGCGCCCTGAGGGAGATCGAGAGCACATGAGCGCCATCGTCGACATCGCCGCGCGCGAGATCCTCGACAGCCGGGGCAACCCCACGGTCGAGGTGGAGGTGAGCCTCGAGGACGGGGCCTTCGGGCGGGCGGCCGTGCCCTCGGGCGCCTCCACCGGCGCGCACGAGGCGGTGGAGCTGCGCGACGGCGGCACGCGCTACCGCGGCAAGGGCGTCACCAAGGCCGTGGACGCGGTCAACGGCGAGCTGTTCGAGGCGCTGGCCGGCGTCGACGCCACCGAGCAGATCGCCATCGACCGCGCGATGATCGAGCTCGACGGGACGGCGAACAAGGGGCGCCTCGGGGCCAACGCGATCCTCGGCGTGAGCCTCGCCTGCGCGCGGGCGGCGTCGGAGAGCGTGGGGCTGCCGCTCTGGCGCTACGTCGGCGGGGCCGGGGCGCGGCTGCTGCCGGTGCCGATGATGAACATCGTCAACGGGGGCGCGCACGCCGACAACCCGATCGACGTCCAGGAGTTCATGATCATGCCGACGGGCGCGGCCAGCCTGCGCGACGCGGTGCGCATGGGCGCGGAGATCTTCCACACGCTGAGGGAGGAGCTGAAGGCCGCCGGCCACGGCACCAACGTCGGCGACGAGGGCGGCTTCGCCCCGGCGCTCGGATCGACGCGCGAGGCGCTGGACTTCGTGATGGGCTCGATCGAGAGCGCGGGCTACAAGCCCGGCGAGAACGTGCATCTCGCGCTCGACGTCGCCTCGACGGAGCTGTTCGGGGACGACGGCTACGTGCTGTCGGGCGAGGGGGGCGCGCTTTCCTCCGAGGCGATGGCGGACTGGCTCGCCGGTCTGGTCGAGAGCTATCCGATCGTCTCGATCGAGGACGGCATGGCGGAGGACGACTGGCAGGGCTGGCGGATGCTGACCGAGCGCATCGGGGACCGCTGCCGGCTGGTGGGCGACGATCTCTTCGTCACCGACACCGCGCGGCTGCGGCGGGGGATCGAGGACGGCTGCGGCAACGCCATCCTCGTCAAGGTGAACCAGGTCGGCACGCTGACGGAGACGCTGGAGGCGGTGGAGACGGCGCACCGGGCCGGCTTCGCCTCGGTCATGAGCCATCGCTCGGGCGAGACCGAGGACACCACGATCGCCGATCTCGCGGTCGCACTGAACTGCGGGCAGATCAAGACGGGCTCGCTGGCGCGCTCGGACAGGCTGGCGAAATACAACCAGCTGATCCGGATCGAGGAAATGCTGGGCGAGACCGCCGAATACGCCGGCCGCTCGATCCTGAAGGGCTGATCCGGCGATGCGGCCCGCCGCGCTGATCTTCGACGTCTTCGGCACCTGTGTCGACTGGCGGCGGAGCATCGCGCGGGCCGTGGCCGAAGTGCTGCCGGGGCTGGATGCCGAGCGCTTCGCCCGCGACTGGCGGGCGGAATACGAGCCCGCCATGGACCCGATCCGCGCCGGGCGGCGGGGGTATGTCGCGCTTGACGACCTGCACCGGGAGAACCTCGAGCGGGTGTTGGCGCGCCGCGGGGTAAGCGTGCCGGATACCGCCGCGCTCGCCCGGGCGTGGGAGCGGCTCGATCCCTGGCCCGACGTCGTCCCGGGGCTCGCGGCACTGAAGGCGCAGGCGATCATCGCGCCCTGCTCCAACGGCTCGATCGCGCTGATGACCCGGCTGGCGCGATATGCCGGGCTGCCCTGGGATTGCATCCTCGGGGCCGAGATCGCGCGGGACTACAAGCCGCGCGCCGTCGTCTACCAGTCCTCCTGCGCGGCCCTACGGCTGGATCCGGCCGAGGTGATGATGGTCGCCGCCCATAACGATGACCTGCACGCCGCGCGGGCGGCGGGGCTGCAGACGGGATTCGTGCCGCGTCCCGGGGAATACGGCCGCGACCAGACCAAGGATCTCGGCCCGGATGCCGACTGGGACGTCGTCGCGACCGATTTCCGGGATCTCGCGCAGCTTCTGGCGACGCCATGACCGCCGCCGAGATCATCCGCCTGCTCGGGCTCGCACCCCATCCCGAGGGCGGCCATTACCGCGAAACATGGGCCACCCCGGCCCCGGACGGT
>DATFKM010000275.1:0-2569 GCA_035268645.1 Paracoccaceae bacterium
GCCGTCGATGGCGAAATCCGGCCATTCGACGGCGATGGTCGCGAGGTCGACGGCCCGCCGGCGCAGGATTCGGGCCTGCTGCAGCTGGATGTTGGTCACCTGGTGGGGGATTGGCAGCATCAGCAGCGTCTCGCGGTCGAAGGGCAGCACGCGCCCCGGGCGCAGGCGCCGCCGCTTGATCATGAAGGTGCCGATCACGGTCACGTCGGGCAGCATCGGTTTCTGCCAGAACGCCCGCAGGAAGGACCGCCGCGCCCCGTGCCGCCGCCCCAGCGCGCCGAGGATATGCGCCTCCACCGCGAGCGCGGTCACGGTGTTCTCCTGCCATTGCCCGGGATGGGCGAGGGCGGCGCGGACATGGGCGCGCGCCGCCTCCCAGCGACACAGGTAGACGGCGCCGATCGCCTGCATCAGCGGCAGGAAGGCGTTGTCGGCGCCGGCGGCGAGGATCGCCTCGCCGATCTCCCAGGCGGCCTCGTCGCGGCCCGTCTCATGCAACCGGCGGGCGAGCTTGACATGGACATGCGCGGCCTCGCTGGGGGTGATGAATTCCGAGACGCCGCGCTCGAAGCGGGCGAGCAGGCGCTCATAGGCGGCCTCGCGCGCGGCCACGCTCATCACCTCGTGAAAGCATTTGCGCTCCTGCCCGCTGAGGCGCGCGGCGGCGCGGCTGAAGGCGCTGATCGGGGGGGCCACGATCTGCGCGGCCCGCGACATGGCGTAGAGCTCGAGGAAATCGCGCTGCACCGGCGTGCAGCCCGCGAGATCCACCAGATCGTCGATCCGCGCCACCTGCGGGTGCGCCGCGGTGAAGCGTTCGATGCTCTCGGGCTGATCGGAGAACACCAGCGCGGCGGCCTCCGTGTTCTGCTCCAGATGGGCGGAGTAGAGCTCGTCCGGCTCGATCTTGGCGGGCCAGTCCTTGTGCTTCCACGGCGCCTCGTTGAGGATGTCGCCCCGGCGGATGTGGTAGGCGATCACCCGCCCGCCCCGGGCCGCCATCGCCGCCTCGATCGCGCCCATGTGCCGCGCGACGTCCGCGTGAAACCCGATCCGCGCGATATAGCCGCGAAACCGGTCCCGCAGCGCCTCGGCATCCTCCCAGGGGAAGGCCACGATCTCGAACCCCTCGTCCAGCAGCACGTGACGGCCGGCGGCGAGATGCGCGCGCAGCGGGTCGGGCGTCGCGTCGTGCAGGAACCGCCCCAGCCCGGCCACTTCGCCCAGCGCCTCGAACTCGGCGTTGGCGATGAAATGCCGGTCGATGAACTCGGGCGCGAAGAGGTCCTCCGGCGTGGCGAGCTTGGGCGCCATGGCGCCGCGCGGGAACCAGTTGACGCGGAAATCGGTGCCGAAATCCTCGGCGAGGCGGATGGCGTTGAGCATCATCAACAGCCGCGCGCCGAGCTGATCCCGGCGCAGGCCGATGAACACTCCGCGGCCCGGATCGGGCGTGTTCGCCATTTGACAACCTTTTCCCGTCAGACGAAAGCCTATACCGTCGCGACGGGCCGCCGCAAGCGCCCGGGCGGCGGGGCGCCGGCCGAGGAGGTACCGGATGAAAGCCACCGGATCACGGGTGATCCTGACAACGCATGTGCCGTGGCCCGATCCCGGGTTCGTGGGGTGGCTGGCCTGGCATCGGCGCCTCGGGGTCACGGAGGTCCGGGTCTGCGCGCCGCGGCGCGGCGCCGCGACGCATCCCCTTCTCCTGGCGCTGGCCGAGGCGGGGCTCCTGCGCGTCCTGCCCGTGGACCCCGATCCCGACCCCGGCGAGGCGCCGCGCAACGCCGCGCTGCGCGCCGCGGCGCTGGAGCGCGACGAGAGCGGCGGGTGGGGGCTCTTCCTGCTGCCGGACGAGTATCTGTGCCTCGACCCGGCGACGCCCGACATTCCCGCGCTGATGCAGGGGGTCGACGTGCTGACGGTGCCGGTCGGCGCGGCCGGGCCGGGGGACGGGGCGGCGCTGCGCAGCGTGGTGCGCCTCGGCCTCTTCGGCGCGCGCACGCCCGAGATCCCCGTGGGCCCGGCGGCCCGAGACGCGCCGCTCACCTGGCTGGACGGCGGCGGCGCGCCGCTGCCGACCCCGGCGAGCCGCGTGGCCTGGGCGCGCGCGGGGCATGTCCCCGGCGATGCGCGGGCGCGGGTCCGGCGCGGTGCGGGGCACGGCGCCGGCCCGCCCGCGCGTCCCGCCGCGCTCGAGGCGGAGATCGCCGCCATCCTGGCGCGGCCCGGCATCGCCGCGGCGCAGGCGGCACTGGAGGCCGAGATGCGCAAGGCCCCCGCGCCCGAGGCGCCGGCCGCGGAGCCCGCGCCCGCCGCGCCCGCGTTGCCGGGGTGGTTTGCCGAGATCCATGCCGGTGGCGACCGGCCGGGCAGCTACACCCGGCTCGACAATCACGCCGTGCTGCATATCCGCCGCGATCCTGCGCGGCTCGTCGTGACCTTCGACAACCTCGCCAATGTCAACGACACCTCGCCCGCGCGCGAGCCCTGGGCGTATCGCTTCGTGCGCGAGAGCGGCGCCTCGCATCTCGCGGTGATGGCGCGGCGCAAGGACTGGTACCGC
>DATFKM010000276.1:0-5649 GCA_035268645.1 Paracoccaceae bacterium
GCACGACACCTTGACGATCCCTACCCCCAAGAACCTCAACTGGATGTGGATCTGGGGCATCGTGCTGACGGTGTGCCTGGCGCTGCAGATCGTCACCGGCATCGCGCTGGCGATGCATTACACGCCGCACGTCGACCTCGCCTTCGCGTCGGTCGAGAAGATCATGCGTGACGTGAACGCCGGCTGGCTGATCCGCTACCTGCACATGAACGGCGCGTCGCTGTTCTTCATCGCGGTCTACTTCCACATCTTCCGCAGCCTCTACTACGGATCCTACAAGGCTCCGCGCGAGATCACCTGGATCATCGGGATCCTGATCTACGTCGCCATGATGGCGACCGCGTTCATGGGCTACGTGCTTCCCTGGGGCCAGATGAGCTTCTGGGGCGCGACGGTGATCACCAACCTGTTCTCGGCGATCCCGCTGGTGGGCGACACCATCGTCACCTGGCTCTGGGGCGGCTTTTCGGTCGACAACCCGACGCTGCAGCGCTTCTTCTCGCTGCACTATCTGCTGCCCTTCGTGATCGCGGGGCTGGTGATCGTGCACATCTGGGCGTTCCACTCGACGGGCAACAACAACCCGACGGGCGTCGAGGTCCGCCGCGGCTCGATCGAGGAGGCCAAGAAGGACACGGTGCCGTTCTGGCCCTACTTCGTGATCAAGGATCTGTTCGCGCTGGCCGTGATCCTGCTGGTGTTCGTGGTCCTGGTGTTCTTCATGCCGAACTATCTCGGCCACCCGGACAACTACATCGAGGCCAACCCGCTGGCGACGCCGGCGCACATCGTGCCGGAGTGGTACTTCCTGCCGTTCTACGCGATCCTGCGCGCCATCACCTTCGACATCCTGTTCATCGACTCCAAGCTCGGCGGCGTGCTGGCCATGTTCGGCGCGATCGTGGTGCTGGCGCTGGCGCCCTGGCTCGACACGAGCCGGGTGCGGTCGGGGCGGTACCGTCCGACCTTCAAGCTCTTCTTCTGGGGCTTCGTGGCGAACTTCTTCGTGCTGATGTGGGCCGGCGGCATGCCGGCGGAGGGACTGGTCCCGACGATCTCGCTGATCGGCACGATCTACTGGTTCGCCTACTTCCTCGTGATCCTGCCGCTGCTCGGCGTCATCGAGACGCCGCTGCCGCAGCCGAAGACCATCGAGGAGGCCTTCGCGGCGGAGCAGGCCGAGAAGTCCATGAAGGCGGGCACGACACCGGTGACGAGCACCGAAATCGCCACTCCGGCCGAGTGAGCGGAAAGGAGCGCAGAGGCATGAGAGCCCTCAAGACCCTGGCGGCGGCGTCGATCGCCGCCCTCCTCCCCGCCGGCGCCTACGCGGCCGGCGGCGGAGGCGACGTCACCGACGTGTCGTTCCCGTTCGAGGGGCCGCTCGGATCCTACGATCAGCAGCAGGTGCAGCGCGGCTTCCAAGTCTACAACGAGGTCTGCTCCGGCTGTCACGGGCTGCAGTACGTCAGCTTCCGTTCGCTCGGCTGGGATTCCGGCCCCGGCTACTCGGAGGAGCAGGTGCGCGCCTTCGCGGCGATGTATCAGGTGCCCGACGAGTCGGACGAGGCGCTGCCGGGCGACATGCGCGAGGCGGAGCCGTCGGACAACTTCCCGGCCAACGACTCGATCGGCGCGCCGGATCTCAGCCTGATGGCGAAGGCGCGGGCCGGCTTCCACGGGCCGGTGGGCACCGGCCTCAGCCAGCTGGTCAACGGCATCGGCGGACCCGAATACATCTACTCGCTGCTCACCAGCTACACCGGGGACGACAAGGAACAGGCCGGCTCCATCCTCTACGAGAACCCGATCATGGACGGGGGCTGGATCCAGATGGCGCCGCCGCTCTACGAGGGCGCGGTGGAGTACGCGGACGGAACGCCGGCCACCGAGTCGCAGATGGCCAAGGACGTGTCGGCCTTCCTGATGTGGACGGCGGAGCCCAAGCTGGTCGAGCGCAAGGAGGCGGGCGCGCGGAACTTCGTGTTCGTCGCCCTGCTCGGCGTGCTGCTCTATCTGACCAACAAGAAGCTCTGGGCCGGCGTCAAGAAGCGGCGGGCCGAGTCGAGCTGAGCCGGCTCCGGCCGCCCGGTCTTCGCGACGGCCCCGCCCTTTGCGGCGGGGCCGTTCGCGTTTCGGGCCGGATCGGAGGCGGCGCCCCGGGCGTGGGCCGGGATCGGCGTCAGCGGCCGCCGTAGCGGTCCTGCAGCGCCGCGAGGCCGCTCTCGAAGATGCCGGCGACGATCGCGTCGGCGCTCGGGTCTTCGGCGTCGAAGGTCGCGGACCAGAACACCCGGCAGCCTCCCGGCTCCTCGAAGCAGGTCAGGGTGGCGCGGTAGTTCTCGACGGGCAGCGGCCCCTCGAGCAGCTCGTAACGGTAGTGATGGGGGCCGTGCTCGGTCAGACGCTCCAGCAGGTGCGCGTCGTCGACGAGGGTGAGGTGGCGGTGGGTCTCGCCCTCCACCTCGAGCAGCTTGCAGTGCGCGACCGCCGGATGCCACTCGGCGACGGAGCCGAAGGGTCCGATATGCGCCCAGACCGTCTCCGCCTTGGCCGGAAGATCGATCCAGCGCTCAACCCGGTCGCGATGCGGCTCTTCGCTCATGGCGTCCTCCCCCGTTGTCCCTCGTCGATCCGAGCATGATCCGCCGCCGGACGCCCCGCAAGCCTTCGGCGCGGTCCGGCGGCGCCGCGGCGAGGGCGGGGCGGGACGCGCGGTTCAGGCCCTCGTCTCCGTCGCGATCAGCCGGGCCGTCGCCTCGGGATCGCTCACCATCGCGTCGTGCCCGGTGGCGAGCGTCTCCACCCGCCAGCCCCAGGCCCGCGCCCGCTCGCGCGAGGAGGCGAGCGGGGCGTAGACCGGATCGACGCATTCGACGTAGAGGCAGGGCAGGCCGTTGCCGGGGGCGCCGTCGATCGGCAGCGGCGACTCGTAGACCGAAAGCGGATGCGGGGTCAGCCGCGCCGTCAGCCACGCGGCCTGCTCGGGATCCGTCACGCCGAACGCCTCCGGCGGCGGCGGGGGGATGGAGACGCCGCCGTCATGCGCGCGGGCCGCGGCGCGGCGCGCCTCCGCCACCTCGGGCGGCACGCGGGAGAGGCCGCTCTCTCCGCCTTCCAGCAGCAGCGCGTCGAGATGCACGAGCCGGGCGATGCGCTCCGGCACGCGCTCGGCCGCGACCGAGAGCGCGTTGCCGCCGAAGCTGTGGCCGACCAGAACGGCCTCGGTCAGGTCCTCGAAGATCAGGTGTTCGATCAGGTCGCGCCCGAAGGTCTCCAGCGTGAGGGCGTCGGACAGCAGGTGCCGCCGCTCGCCGAGGCCGGTCTGCGTCGGCGTGGTGACGCGGTGGCCGGCGGCGCGCAGGCGGGCGGCCACGGGCGCCCAGCACCAGCCGCCGTGCCAGGCGCCGTGCAGGAGCACGATCTCCGCCATGGTTCAGCCCCCCGCCGCGCGCAGACGCTCGAGCAGCTCGGCGCTGGCGTAGCCGTCCGGGGTCAGGCCGCGGGCGTCCTGGAAGCCGCGGATCGCGGCGCGGGTCATCGGGCCGACGATGCCGTCCGTGCCGCCGGTGTCGTGGCCGAGGGCGGTGAGCCGGCGCTGCATCTCCTCGGTCTCGGCCCGGGAGAGGGGGCGGTCGCCGCGCGGCCAGTCGCCGATCAGCGGCCCGGCGCCGGCGATGCGGGAGGCGAGCAGCGAGACCGCGAGGCCGTAGCTGGTGGCGTTGTTGTAGCGCAGGATGGCGCGGAAGTTCGGATAGGCCGCGAAGGCGGGTCCGGCGGCGCCGGCGGGCGCGAGGATGGCGACCTCGCCGCCGTCCGGCAGCGACCGGCCGTCCGCCCGCGTCACGCCCATCTCGCGCCAGACGGCGGGATCGCGGCGGATCGCGGCGTCCGCGAGGGCGTGATCGAAGCCCGCGGGAAGCCGCACCTCGAGCGCCGCCGGCGCGCCCCGCTCCCAGCCGAAGCGGGCGAGGTAGTTCGCGGTCGAGGCCAGCGCGTCCGCCGCGTCGGGCGCCCAGAGGTCGCGCCGCCCGTCGCCGTCGAAGTCGACCGCGTAGGCCGCGAGCGAGGTCGGGATGAACTGGGTGTGGCCCATGGCCCCGGCCCAGGAGCCGACCATGCGGTCCGGCGTCACGTCGCCCGACTGCAGGATCCGGAGGGCGGCGATCAGCTGCTCCTCGGCGAAGTCGCGGCGCCGGCCCTCATGGGCGAGCGTCGCAAGGCTCTCGATCACGGGGATGTCGCCGTAGTTGAAGCCGTAGGCGCTTTCGAGGCCCCAGACCGCGAGCAGCACCTCCCGGTCGACGCCGTGGCGCGCCTCGATCCGCGCGAGGAGGGGCGCCTTCTCGGCCGCGAGGCGGCGGCCCGTCTCGACGCGCGTCTCGGAGACGGCGGAGTCGAGGTAGTCCCAGATCGGGCGTACGAATTCGGGCTGGTAGGCGTCGAGTTCCAGCACGCGGGCGTTCACGCCGACGCCGGCGAAGGCGGCGTCGAAGACCTCGGGACGGATGCCCTCGGCCAGCGCGCGGCGGCGGAAACCGGCGCGCCAGGCCGCGAAGTCGGCCGGCACGGCGGCCGCCTGGCGCGGCGCGGCGGGGCGCGGCGCGGGCGGGGCGCCGGAGGCGGCCTCCGCGCCCGGGCGGACCGTCGGCCGGTCGGACATGCGCTCCGGCGCGTCGGCGGCGGCGCAGGCGGCGAGGAGCGGCGCGACGGCCGCGGCGGCGAGGCAGCGGCGCAGGCGGGCGCGGAAGGCGGCTCGGGGCATGAGCGGGCGTCTCGATCCGTGACGGGATGGGAAGGGCGACGGCGCGACGATAGCTTGAGCCCGGGTGCGAAAAAAGGCGAGGTTGCGCGCCGGCGACGAGTCGGCGGCGACCTGACGACGCGAGGGGAGGACTCCGATGAAAGTGAGCGAGGCTGTGGACACGCGGGTGTCGGTGCGGGCGTTCCTGCCCGACCCGGTGCCGACCGAGACCTTGACGCGGGTGTTGACGCACGCCGCCCGCGCCCCCTCCGGCGGCAACGTGCAGCCCTGGGTGATCACGGTCCTGAACGGGGACGAGCTGACGCGGTTCCGCGACGAGGTGATCGAGCCCCGCCTCGCGACCGGCGAGGACGACGAGCCGGAATACGACGTGTATCCGCCGAGCCTCTGGGAGCCCTACCGCACTCGCCGCTTCGGGGTGGGAGAGGACATGTACGAGCTGCTCGGGATCGCGCGGGGGGACAGGCCGGCGCGGCTGGAATGGCTGAAGAACAACTATCGCTTCTTCGGCGCGCCGGCGGCGATCTTCTGCCATGTCGACCGCGGCATGGGTCCGCCGCAGTGGTCCGACCTAGGCATGTATCTGCAGACCGTGATGCTGCTGCTGCGCGAGGAGGGGCTGGACAGCTGCGCGCAGGAGGCCTGGGCGCGGCACCACGGCGCGGTCGACGCCTTCGTGAAGCCGCCGGAGAACACCATGCTGTTCTGCGGCATGGCCATCGGCAGGCGCGATCCGGAGGCGCCGGTGAACACGCTCCGCTCGAAGCGCGCGCCGGCGGAGGAGTGGCTTCGGGTGCTCTGACGCCTGACGGGGGGGATCCTTGGCGGGCGTGCGGGGCTCGGGGGGATCGACCCCCGCTCGCCCCGCCGAGGCGCGTTCCGCG
>DATFKM010000277.1:0-7324 GCA_035268645.1 Paracoccaceae bacterium
CAGCCGGTGCAGGTCGTCGGCGATCTCCGCGACCTCCCGGTCGTTCGGCAGGCGCACGGCGAGTGCTGCGTTGCGGCCGGCGAGCGCGTCGCGGTTTTCCCGGAACACCTGGGCCGGCAGGATCGCCGCCTGGCCGTCGGGCAACTCCGCCAGGCTCTCGACCTCGACCCACGGGTCGTTGACGGCCCTGCCGTTGCGGTCAATCAGCGGCATAGAGCTTCTCCCGGAACGGTTGGGCGCCCAGGCGGCGGTAGGTCTCCAGGAACGCCTCCCCCTGCGATCGGTTCTCCAGATAGGCGTCGACCAGCGTTTCCACCGCGTCCACGATCTCGTCGTAGGCGAAGCCCTTGCCGACGATCTCGCCCAGCGAGGCGTTCTCGTCGGCGCTGCCGCCGATCGTCAGCTGGTAGAACTCCTCGCCCTTCTTATCCACGCCCAGGATGCCGATGTGGCCGACGTGGTGGTGGCCGCAGGCGTTGATGCAGCCGGAGATCTTGATCTGCATGTCGCCGATGGCCCGCGCCCGCTCGCCGTCGCCGAAGCGCCGGGCGATGTCCTGGGCGATGGGGATGGAGCGGGCCGTCGCCAGCGCGCAGTAGTCGAGGCCGGGGCAGGCGATGATGTCGGTGATGAGGCCGGCGTTGGCCGTCGCCAGCCCGTCGCGGAGGAGCGCCGCGTGGAGCTGGGGCAGGTCGTCCCGCCGGACGTGGGGCAGGATCACGTTCTGCTCGTGGCTGATGCGGAGCTCGCCGAGGCTGTAGCGGTCCGCGAGGTCAGCCAGCGCGCGCATCTGGGCGGCGGAGGCGTCGCCCGGCGCCTCTCCGATCGCCTTGAGGGAGACGGTGACGATGCCGTGGCCCGGAACGCGGTGCGGCTTGACGTTGCGCTCGAGCCAGGCGGCGAAGGCGGGATCGACGGCCTTGGCGGCGTGCTCGCGGGAGGAGACGGCCGGGCGGCGGTCGAGGGCGGGCGGGGCGAAATAGGCCTCGATCCGCGCCATCTCGGCGGCGTCGGGGGCGACCTCGGGGCCGCCGAAGGCTTCGAGGCGGCGTTCGAACTCGGCCTCCACCTCCTTGCGGATCTCGGCTTCGCCCGTCTCGTGGACCAGGATCTTGATGCGGGCCTTGTACTTGTTGTCCCGGCGTCCGTGCAGATTGTAGACGCGCAGGATCGCCTCGAGATAGGGCAGCAGATGCGCCTTCGGCAGGAAGTGCCGCAGCGTCTTGCCGATCATCGGGGTGCGGCCGAGGCCGCCGCCGACGATGACCTCGTAGCCGGGCTCGCCCGACGGGCCGCGGACCATGCGCAGGCCGATGTCGTGCGCCCGGGTCACCGCGCGGTCGTTCGGGGCGCCGGTGACCGCGATCTTGAACTTGCGGGGCAGGAAGGCGAATTCCGGGTGCGCCGTGGACCACTGGCGGATCAGCTCGGCGGTCGGGCGGGGGTCCTCGATCTCGTCCGCGGCGGCGCCGGCGAAGTGGTCGGCGGTGACGTTGCGGATGCAGTTGCCGGAGGTCTGGATGGCATGCATCTCGACGCCCGCGAGGTGTTCGAGGATGTCGCCGACGTCCTTCAGCTTCGTCCAGTTGAACTGGATGTTCTGGCGCGTGGTGAAGTGGCCGTAGCCGCGGTCCCAGCGCTCGGCCACCTCCGCCAGCGCGCGCATCTGGCGGGCCGAGAGCGTGCCGTAGGGGATGGCGACGCGCAGCATGTAGGCGTGGAGCTGGAGGTAGAGGCCGTTCTGCAGGCGCAGCGGCTTGTATTCGTCCTCGGTCAGCTTGCCGTCGATGCGGCGCCGCGTCTGGTCGCGGAACTGCGCGACGCGCGCGGCGACGTAGTCGGCGTCGAATTCGTCGTAGCGATACATGGATCAGCTCTCCGCCTGGCGGCCGAGATCCGGCCGGTTCGAGGGGCCGCGGGTGCGGAAGATCTCGCGGTAGTGGAGGGGGCGGGGCGCCGCGCCGTCGGTCGCGACGTCGGCGAGATAGGGGCCCACGACGCGGCCGGGCTGGTCGGCGCGGGCGAGGAGGGTTTCGGCGGCCTCCGGGTCGTGCGCGACGGCGGCGGCGGCGAGGTCTCGGGTCCAGCCGGCGGCGGCGTCGAGATAGACGACGTCGCCTTCCATGAGGTCGTTGGCGCTGACGATCTTCGGGACGAAGGGCTTCGGCATGGTCAGCCTCCGACGGCGGCGAGGGGGTCGGACAGGGTCTCGGCGGCCTCCAGCGCCTCTCGCGGGGCGAGGCCGAGGAAGAGGATGGCTGGGCCGGTCAGGCCGGCTTCTCGCAGGGCCTCGGGCAGGCGCGAGAGGGGGGCGGAGAGGATGCGCTGCTCGGGCCGCGAGGCGTGCTCCACCGCCGTCACGGGGGTCGCGGGGTCGGCCCCGTGCAGCAGCAGCCGGCCCTGCAGGAAACGGCTGGCGCGGAGGCCCATGTAGACGGCGGCGGTGGCGCCGGGGGCGGCGAGGGCGCGCCAGTCGTGCTCGGCGAAGCCGTCGGCGTCGTGGCCGGTGATCAGGCGGAAGCTCTTGTTGCGGCCGCGCTTGGTCAGCGAGACCTTGAGGGTGGCCGCCGCGGCGGCGGCGGAGGTGACGCCGGGCGTGACGTCGAAGGCGACGCCGGCGGCGTCGAGGGCGTCCATCTCCTCGTCGAGCCGGCCGAAGACCCCGGGGTCGCCCGACTTGAGGCGCACGACATGGGCGCCCGTCGCGGCATGGCGGATCATCTCGGCGTTGATGTCGTCCTGCTTCCAGGAGGGGCCGCCGGGAACCTTTCCGACCTCGATCATCCGCGCCTCGCGGCGGGCGAGTTCGAGGACGCCGGGGCCGACGAGGCGGTCGTGGATCACCACGTCGGCCTCGTGCAGCAGGCGGCGGGCCTTGAGCGTCAGGAGTTCCGGGTCGCCGGGGCCGGCGCCGACGAAGGCGACGCGGCCGGGTTCGGGCTTCGCGTGCAGGATCTCCGCCAGGAGGCGGGGGAGGAGGGCGGTCACGGCCGCCTCGCCGCCTTCGGCGAGGGCTTCGGGGCCGTCGCGGTCGTAGTAGCGGGACCAGAAGGCGCGGCGGGCGCGGCCCATCGGCAGGGCCTCGGCCTGCGGGCGGAAGGCCCGGCCGAGGCGGGCGAGGGTTCCGAGTTCGGGCGCGAGGCGCTCCTCGGTCTCGGCCTTGATGCGGCGGGCGAGGACGGGGGCGGCGCCTTCGGTGCCGATGGCGACGACGACGGGGTCGCGGTCCACCATCGCGGGGGTGATGACGTCGGAGCCCTCGAGGTCGTCGACCACGTTGACGAGGGCGCCGGCGCGGCGGCCGACGGCGGCGGCGCGGGCGTCCTCCGCCGCGTCGTCGTTGGCGGCGTAGAGAAGGGCGGCGCAGATGGCGTCGCCCTCGGCCACCGGGCGGCGGGTCAGGCGCAGGCGGCCCTCGGCGGCGAGGCGCTCGAGTTCCGGCGCGGGATCGGCGGCGTAGACGGCGACGGTCGCCTCGGTCTTGAGGATCAGGCGCAGCTTGGCGAGGGCGGTCTCGCCCCCGCCCGAGACGACGACGCGGCGGCCGCGCAGGTCGCGGAACAGCGGGAAGTGGCGCATCGGGAGAGCTCCTCTCGCGGCGGGCACGGCGTGAGAGGGAAAACTAGAACATGGTTCCTCTTGGCGGTAGGATCACGCGGAAATAAGGAACCTGGTCCGCATCGGGCCGAGAATGTGGAACGGAGGTCCCGGATCGCCATGGCCAAGCGGACGCGCGACGCGCTCGACGCGCTCGACCGGAGGATACTCGTCCGGCTGCAGCGGGACGCCACGCTGTCGCTCGACCAGCTCGCGGCGGAGGTGGGGGCCTCCAAGACGCCGGTCTGGAACAGAATCCGCAAGCTGCGCGACTCGGGGGTGATCGACCGGCAGGTGGCGGTGCTGGATCCGGAGGCGGTGGGCCTCGGCGCCTGCTTCTTCGTGCTGGTGCGCACCTCGCGGCACGAGCCGGAGTGGCTGGAGGCGTTCACTAAGGCGGTGGAGGAGCTGCCGGAGATCGTCGCCGCGCATCGGCTGGCGGGCGAGATCGACTACGTGCTGCAGGTGCGCGTCGCCGACGCCCGGGCCTACGACGCCTTCTACAGGCGGCTGATCGACCGGGTGAGCATCTACAACGTCACCTCGCTGCTCTCGATGGAGGAGATGAAGGCGGAGACCGCGCTGCCGATCCCGGAGGACGGCGGGGGCTGAGCGCCCGCGGCGCGGGCACGGGTCCGAAGGACCCCGGCCGCGCCGCCGGGCCCATGGCGACGGCGCCCCCCGCGAGGGGGGCGGCGGCGCGCGGGAGCGCCCCGGTCAGTCGAGTTCGCGGACCACCTGGCCGTAGGCGATCAGGGTGAAGAGCACGGTGCCGCCTATCACGTTGCCGATCAGGGCCGGCAGGATGAAGCCGCCGGCGACCTCGAACAGACCCGCCTCGCCGCGGAGCGTCAGCACGAACATCTCCACCGACCCCGCGACCACATGCGCGAAGCCGGCGGCGCCGATCAGCCAGGTGACGGCGAAGATCACCGGCATCTCGCCATGACGCAAGTTCGCCAGCAGCCACACGAGGATCGCGATCAGGAAGCCCGCCCCGACCGCGCCGGCCAGCGTCTCGACGAAGGATTTCGAGAGTTCGTGTCTGGCCAGGGTCTCGACGCCCTCGAGGAGGGTTTCCGTCAACGCGCCCGAGGAGACGAGGAACGCTGCGAACACCGCCGCGCCGAGCAGATTGGACCCGAGAACGACGCCCCAGAGCCGGGCGAGCGCCGTCAGGCTCCGGGCCGACGGGGCGTGGCAGATCGGCATCACAGGGGTCACGGTCTGCTCGGTGAAGAGCTGGAAGCGGCCGAGAACCACCATGACGAAGCCGAGGGCGTAGCCGATCGAGCCGACCAGCGGCGTCCAGGCGGCGTCGGCGGGCAGCCGGCTCTCGAGCGCGGCCCGGCCGATCACCGAAAAGCCGATCGCGAGCCCTGCGGCGAGGCCCGACCAGAAAAGCGAGGCGACGGGCCGCTTCAGTTCCTCCAGTCCGGTCCGGCTCACGACCTCGTAGACCTGCACCGGCGCGAGCGGCCGGCGCTCCTCGACGGCGTCGGACGACGTCTCGTCGAGGTCGTGGGCCCGCTCGAGCTCGGTGCGCTCTTCGTCCGAAGCGGTGCGGTCGTCATCGGCGGTCATGGCGTCAATCTCCTTTGCGGAGACGCTGAGGCGTTCAGGCGCCGGCGAGCATCCCCTCGATCAGTCTCTGCACGCGCAACGCCTCCTCCGGGGTGGCGAGCCGGCTCTCTTCGCCGCGCATCAGGCGGAGAAGGTCGTCGAGCTGACAACGCAGGGACTCGGCCCGGGGATCCGTCGGTTCCGGCCGAACCGGCTCGAACGGGCCGCCGGAGGACGCGGCGTCGCGGTAGAAGTCCGTGACGCGGCGGCTGACCTTCGAGCCCTTGACGGTGAGCTCCTGCCGGTCGGGCTGGGCGCCCCCGACCGAGCCCATGACGGTGACGGGCAGGCCGTCCGCGTTCTCCAGCCGCGCCAGCATGTGCGTCTCGCAGAGGGCGGGGTCGGAGGGGTGGGTCGGGTGGGCGTGGACCAGTCGCAGCGGGCCGAGCACCCGTTCGGAGAAGAACAGGAAGTGCGAGATCACCTCCCGGACGTAGCCGCCCTCCGCTCGGAAGCGGAGCCAGTCCGCGGCCTTCTGCCATTCCCTCGGCCATGCCCCGTAGGTGACGACGATGTCGACGCCTTCAAGGTCGCCGAGGGCGCCGGTCCGCGCCGCTTCGACGATCGAGGTCATGGCGGGCCCGGCGGCCTGGGTGAAGTTCACCGCGGCGGGCACGCCGGCGGCGGCGAGGCGGGCGACGAGGTCCTCGCTCCCGGTCACGTCGACGCCGAGGGGCTTTTCGAGGAACACGGCCTTGCCGGCCTCCGCCGCGGTCAGGGCAAGCGCCTTGCGCGGCTCCGGCGGGCAGGCGAGATAGACGAGGTCGGCGCCGGCGATCGCCGTCTCGGCCGTGTCCGCCACCGTGGCGCCGGGCACGACCCGCAGCGCCTCGGCGCAGGCGGCCTCGGAGGGGTCCCACAGCAGGTCGGGGGCGTAGCCCTCGTGCCGGTCCATGTGCTCCAGCATGCGCCGGCCCATGATGCCGAGGCCGACGACGGCGGTCTTCACGGTCATGGCTCAGCCTTTCACGAAGGGATCGACGGGGCGGATCGGCGCGTGCGCGGCCTCGATGGCCGCGCCGGCCTCGAGCAGGAGATCCTCGCGAAAGCGGGGGGCGACGAGCTGGACGCCCATCGGGGCGCCGGGGGAGCCGGTGGCGACGGTCAGGCCCGGCAGGCCGATCGAGGGCAGGCCCACCTGCAGCGCCTGTGCGGCGAAGATGCGGGCGAAGTCGGCCTCGCTCTCGACGTCCGAATGGTTCGCGAAGGGCGCCTCGCCGGAGACCGGGCAGAGCAGCACCGGCCGGTCGGCGAGGAACCGCGTCCAGTCGCGGATCAGTCCGAGGCGGCGCTGCAGGGCGGCGTAGCCGTCCGCGTCCTCGCCGGCGAGGCCCATCATCGCCTTGGCGACGAAGAGCGCGTCGGGGTCGCCCTCGGCCTCCATCTTCGGCAGGCCGGCCATGCGGAAGTCGACCATCCAGAGGGTGAGGTTGACCTGCACCAGCGCCTCGACGGAGGGCGTCTCGACCTCCTCCACCTCCCAGCCCGCCGCCTCGAGCGCGCCGGCTGCGGCCCGGAGCGCGGCCTTCACCTCCGGCGCCACGGTCATGCCGCCGGGCGCGAGGGCGAGGCCGACGCGCTTCGGGCTGGGCGGGCCGGCGAGAGGGGCCGGGGCATGCCAGGGATCGCGCCAGTCGCCGGCC
This sequence comes from Paracoccaceae bacterium, assembly GCA_035268645.1. Lineage (GTDB taxonomy): Bacteria > Pseudomonadota > Alphaproteobacteria > Rhodobacterales > Rhodobacteraceae > Albimonas. The sequence continues at coordinate 6,864 of DATFKM010000277.1, forward strand.
GAGAGCGCCTCGAAGGCGAGGCGGACGTCCTCGATCCGCCGGGCGAGGGGACCGGAGACGGCGGTGAGCTGCGCGCCGATGGTGCGGTCCGGGCCCGAGAGGTTGGCGGCCGGAACGCGCCCGAAGGAGGGGCGAAGGCCGTGCAGGTTGCAGGCGTAGGCGGGATAGCGGATCGAGCCGGCGATGTCGGTGCCGTGGGCGACCGCGCCGATGCCGGCCGCCACCGCCGCGCCGGCGCCGCCGGAGGAGCCGCCGGGGGTGATCGCCTTGTCGTGCGGGTTGAAGGTGGCGCCGTGCAGCGAATTGCGCGTGAACCAGCGCAGCGAGAAGGCCGGCGTGTTGGTGCGCCCGATCACGACCGCGCCGGCGCGGCGCAGGTTGGCGGTGACGGGGCTGTCCTCCTCGGCGATCAGGTCCTTCTGAAGCTGGAGGCCGTTGGTGGTGGCGCGGCCCGCCTGGTC
>DATFKM010000278.1:0-4753 GCA_035268645.1 Paracoccaceae bacterium
CGCGTCGCTTCAAGCGTCTCGACCTTGCGGCGCTTCAGCTCGGCCGAGATCTCGGGCTGCATCAGGTTGTAGGTGCCGGCCGACCCGCAGCAGAGATGCGCGTCCGCGGGCTCCACCACCTCGAAGCCCGCGGCGCGCAGCAGCGCCTTGGGGGCCTGCGTCACCTTCTGTCCGTGCTGCAGCGAGCAGGCCGCGTGATAGGCGACGCGCAGCGGCGGCGCCCGATCCGGCGCGCCGAGGCCGAATTCGCTCAGGAACTCGGTCACGTCCTTGGCGAGACCCGAGACCCGTTCGGCCTTCCGCTCCTGCGGCGTGCCGGCCAACATGTGCCCGTAGTCCTTCAGCGTGGTCCCGCAGCCCGAGGTGTTGACGATCACGGCATCGAGCCCCTCGCCCTTCGCCTCGCGGTCCCAGGCGCGGATGTTGGCCTTGGCGAAGGCGCGGCTCTCCTCCGCCCGGCCCATGTGGTGGTTGAGCGCGCCGCAGCAGCCGGCGCCCTCCGCGATCACCACCTCGACGCCGAGGCGGGTCAGCAGCCGGATCGTCGCCTCGTTGATGTCGGTGTTGAGGGCGCGCTGGGCGCAGCCGGTCATCAGCGCGACGCGGGCGCGGCGCTCGCCCTCCGCCCGGTGCACCTGCGGTCGCTCCATGAGGGAGGGCGGCGGCAGCTCCTTCGGCGCGAACTCGACCATCGCGCGGAGCTTGGCGGGAAGCATCCCCGCGAAGGGCCTCGCGACCCACGCGCCGAGGATCGCGACGCGGAAGCGCTCCGGATAGGGCAGGATCGCCGCCAGCAGCGCCCGCAGCGCCCGGTCGTGCCAGGGCCGGCGGTAGGTCCGCTCGATGTATTCCCGCGCATGATCGACGAGGTGCATGTAGTGCACGCCCGAGGGGCAGGTCGTCATGCAGGCGAGGCAGGAGAGGCAGCGGTCTATGTGCTTGACCGTGCGCGCGTCGGCCGGGCGGCCGCTCTCCAGCATCTCCTTGATCAGGTAGATGCGCCCGCGCGGGCTGTCGAGCTCGTCGCCGAGGACGGCGTAGCTCGGGCAGGTGGCGGTGCAGAAACCGCAGTGGACGCAGGCGCGCAGGATCTCGTTGGAGCGGGCGGTCGCCGGATCCTCGAGCTGCTCGGGGGTGAAGAGGGTCTGCATGGGTCAGGCGGCGTCCCTGTGCTTGGCGACGAACTTGAAGACGTCGACGCCGACGCCGGTGACGACCTCGGCGCCGGCCGACTGCAGCGCCTCGCGGTGCTCGAGGGCGCGGACGCCGGCGTAGACCATGACGGGCTGGCCGTGCCCGGCGGCGCGCATGGCGCGGATCAGGTCGAGGCCCGCCATCGCGTTGCGCCGGCCCTCCTCCTCGCGTCCGAGATCGGTGACGACCACGTCGAGGGGCTCCTGCCCGAGGGCGCGCATGGCGTCGGCGGTGGTGCGCTCGCCGCGCACGCGCAGGCCCTCCTCCTCGAGACGCGAGACGAGGAAGGCGTTGTTCGCCGGATGGTCGTCCACCCAGAGGATCGAGAAGCTGCGCGACGGCGTGCGGGCGACGGCGGCGTCGGGTGTGGGGCTCGGGCCGCCGGCCTCGGCCCAGGCCTCCTCGTCGAGTTCGAGGCGGCTCTCGAGCTCCGCGACGCGCTCCTGCAGTTTCACGAGGTCGGCGTTGGCGCGCCGCGCGGCGTCGGCGACGGAGATCTCGACCCCCGCCACGCTCAGCTTGACCGTCTCGCGCGACAGCAGCGCGGCGATCGGCGCGCGCAGCGCCAGCACCAGGACCAGCAGCGCCAGCGGCCAGACGAGGGCCGAGACGGCGGACCAGAACTCGGGCAGGCGGAGGATCTCGGCCACGGTTCAGGGCGCCATCCGGCCGGGATTGAGAAGGCCGCGCGGGTCGAAACGGGCGCGGAGGCCGGCGGAGACGGCGGCGAGCGGGGCGGGTTGCGGCTGAAAGGGCGGCGTCGCGGCGCGGATGGCGGGCGAAGCGCGGACCAGCGTGGCGTGGCCGCCGAGCGGGGCGAGCGCGCCGCGGACGGCCTCGGCGCCGGCGTCCTCGCCCTCCTCGAGGCGGAGCCAGACGAGGCCGCCGCCCTGGTCGTAGAAGGCTTCGGCCTCCGGCAGGGCGGCGACGAGGGCCGGGGCGTCGGAAGGCTTGAGCGAGACCCGCCAGACGGCGCCGGGGCGGTCCGCGAAGGGGCGGGCGTCGCGGACGGCGACCCAGGGATCCTCGCGGCGTTCGGGTATTGTTCCGAGCTCCAGTCCCGTCTCCCCGCGCCCGGAGAGGAGATCCTTCAGGCGTTCGGCGCGATAGGCGACGGAGGCCTCGAACCCCTCGACGCGGATCAGGGTGAGAGAGGCGCCGTCGGCGCCGGTCGGGAGGTGGGCGGCGCCGGTGACGTCGTAGGGGGAGGTGAGCGCGGCGGTCATCGCGGCCACGGCGCCGGCGTCGGAGAGCCCCTCGATCCGGAGCGTCGCGGTCGCCTCGGGGGCGGGGAGCACCTTGAAGGCGACCTCGGAGAGGACGCCGAGGGTGCCGTGGCTGCCGGCCATCAGCTTCACGAGATCGTAGCCCGTGACGTTCTTCATGACCCGGCCGCCGTTGCGGATGGCGCGGCCGGCGCCGTCGACGAAGCGCACGCCGATCAGACTGTCGCGGCAGGCGCCGGCCTGCACGCGGCGGGGACCGGAGACGTTGCAGGAGACGACGCCGCCGATGGTCGGCTCGCCCGTCGTGCCGAGCAGCGGGCGGTGGTCCATCGGCTCGAACGGCAGGCGCTGGCCCTCGGCGGCGAGGGTCGCCTCGATCTCGGCGAGGGGCGTGCCGGCGCCGGCCACCAGCGTCAGCGCGCCCGGCTCGTAGAGCGAGACGCCGGAGAGCCCCTCGGTCGAGAGCGTGGCGCCGGCCTGCACCGGGCGGCCGAGGCCGGCGCGGGTGCCGCCGCCGCGGATCTCCACCGGCTCCGTCAGGCCGGCGACCGTCTCGGCGAGCTCGGCCTCGGAGGCGGGGGCGAGGAGGCTCATTCGGCGGCGTGGGCGGCGCGGCGCGAGGCGCTGGCGTCGAGCGGGAAGACCTTGGCCGGGTTCAGCCGCCAGGCGGGATCGAACACGTCCTTCACCGCCATCTGCGCATCGAGATCGTCGGCGCCGTATTGCCGGTGCATCAGGTCGCGCTTCTCCACGCCGACGCCGTGCTCGCCGGTCAGGCAGCCGCCGAGATCGACGCAGACCGAGAGGATCGCGGCGCCGCAGGCCTCGGCCTTCTCGAGGTCGCCGGGCTCGTTGGCGTCGAACATGATCAGCGGATGCAGGTTGCCGTCGCCGGCGTGGAACACGTTGGCGACGCGGAGGCCGTGCTCGGCCGTGATCTCGGCGATGCGGCGGAGGGCCTCCGGCAGGGCGGAAGTCGGGATGGTGCCGTCCATGCAGAGGTAGTCGGCGACCTGCCCGGTGGCGCCGAAGGCCGCCTTGCGGCCCTTCCAGATCGCCGCCGACTGCTCGGCCGAGGCGCTTTCGCGGATCTCCATCGGCGCGTGCCGCTCGGCGATGGCGCGGATGCGGGCGAGCTGGTCGTCGATCTCGGCGTCCGAACCCTCGACCTCGACGATCAGCATCGCCTCGGCGTCCATCGGGTAGCCGGCGCCGACGAAGGCCTCGGTCAGGTGGATGATCGGCTTGTCCATGAATTCGATCGCCACCGGCAGGAGGCCGGCCTTGATCACGTCGAAGACGCAGGCGCCGGCGGTCTCGGCCGCGTCGAAGGCGATCAGGATCGGGCGCGCGCCCTCGGGCTTCGGCAGGATGCGGAGCCAGGCTTCGGTGACGATGCCGAGCTGACCTTCCGAGCCGCAGATCAGGCCGAGCAGGTCGTAGCCCGGCGCGTCCGCGAAGGGGCCGCCGACGGTCACCACCTCGCCGTCGGCCATGACCATGGTCACGCCGAGCAGGTTGTTGGTGGTGACGCCGTATTTCAGGCAGTGGGCGCCGCCGGAGTTCATCGCGATGTTGCCGGCGATGGCGCAGGCGAGCTGGCTGGAGGGATCGGGGGCGTAGAAGAACCCCTCCCCCTGCACCGCACCGGTGACGGCGAGGTTGGTGATGCCGGTCTCGACGCGGATCACCCGGTCGGCGAGGTCGGTCTCGAGCACCCGGTTCATCCGCGCGACGCCGATCACCACGCTGTCGGAGGTCGGCAGCGCCCCGCCGGCGAGCGAGGTCCCCGCGCCGCGCGGCACCACGGGAACGCCGTGGCGGTGGCAGATCTTCATCGCCGCCGCCACCTCCCCCGTCGAGCGGGGCAGCAGGACGGCCATCGGCGGGCAGGCATAGGCGGTCAGGCCGTCGCACTCGTAGGCCTTGAGCTCGGACGCGGCCGAGATCACGGCGTCGCGGCCGAGCGCGGTCTCGAGCTCCGCGAGGATGATGTCCCGGCGCTCCATCACCCCGGCATTCGGCGCTGGCATGTCCATGTTGCTGTCCTTCCATGTCGCCTCGGGTCGCGCGCTGCGACGCGCGTTCCCTGCACACATAGCCGATGCATCGCGGCCGGGCCAAGCGCCGTGCCCGCAAGGCGACGGGTCGCCGCAGCGCCGCGCCGCTCAGATCGGCAGGTGCCGCCGGTCCGCCCAGACCGTGAGCGCGGTGCGCGCGGCGGTCGCGCCCTCGGCCTCCGCCGCACGGATCACCTCGACGACCTCGCGCAGGTCGACCATCCGCAGGAGCCGCTTGACCGGACCGATGGAGGCGGGCCGCATCGACAGCTC
>DATFKM010000279.1:0-3637 GCA_035268645.1 Paracoccaceae bacterium
CGGGGATCACGGTGGCGAGGAGGCCGGCGCCGGGCACGGCCTCGAGCCCCTCGGCGCGGTAATGCGCGATGGTGGCGCCGGCGGGCGCGGGGGCCTGGCCGCAGATGACGGTCGGCGCCTCCGCGCCGGCGCGGCGCACGAGGATGGGCAGGTCGCCGAGCGGGCCGTTGAGGTGGGGTTCCACCACCTGGAGGGTGAAGCCCGCGGCGCAGGCGGCGTCGGCGGCGGTTCCGCCGGCCTCCAGCGTCCTCATGGCGACGGCGGAGGCGAGCCAGTGGGTCGTGGTCGCGACGCCGAAGGTTCCGGCGATCTCGGGGCGGGTGGTGAAGGTCATGCTCGGGCTCCCCCTCGATGCGCGCTCCGGTGCGGCGCGGAGGGGTGATAGCGCGGCGCGCGGGCGGGTGCAGCCCCCCTCGCCGGGGATCAGGCGGCGAGCGTGCCGGCGAGGACGGCGCCGGCGCCGGCGCCGATCAGGACGCCGGCGGCGATCTGGAGGGTGGCGCCGATGCGGGCGCCGCGTCCGGCGAAGAGCGCGGCGTTGCGCGCGGCGACGGCGGAGACGGCGACGGCGGTCACGAAGCTCGCGGTGCCGAGGCCCATCGCGACGACGGCGGCGAGGCCCGGCCAGACGAGATCGGACCGCCACGCGATCACCAGCAGGATCAGCGCCCCGGTGCAGGGGCGCACGGCGATGCCGCCGATCAGGGCGAGGGCGTCGCGGAGCGAGTGGACCTCGGCGATCTCCGCGGGCGTCGGGGCGTGACGGTGGCCGCAGCCGCAGTCGGGGCCGTGCTCGTGGTCGTGTCCATGATCGTGGGCGTGCGGAACGCCGGCGAGGGCCGGGGCGGGGGCGCCGGCGGCGAGGAGCGCCCGCCCGCCGCGGAGGATCAGCACGCCGGCGATCGCGGCCATGGCGAGGGCGGAGGCGGGCATCAGCCAGCGCTCGGTCAGGTCCATCGCCTGGGTGGCGCCGAAGGCGAGCAGGCCCAGGCCGCCGTAGACGAGGAGGATCGCGGTTCCGGACTGCGCGAGGCTGGAGATCAGCGAGATCGCCGCCATGCGCCGGGCGGTGGCGGCCGAGCCGATCGCGGCGCCGCCGATCAGCGCCTTGCCGTGGCCGGGGCCGACGGCGTGCACGAAGCCGTAGGCGAAGGCGCCGCCGATCAGGGTGGCGAGGGCGCCGGGCTCGCCCCGGCGCAGCGCGGTGACGGCGGCGGCGAGGGCGTTCTGCACGTCGCGCTGCTGGTAGGCGGCCCAGCGGGCGACGTCGCCGTACCACCCCTGCCACCAGGCGAGGACCGCGGCCGCCGCCAGAACGGCGAGGGCGCTCAGCGCGAGGCCGCGGGACATCTGAGTTCGATCCGGTCGGCGAAGAGGGCGCCGACGCCCTCCTGCTCGGGCGTGGCGTCGGGCGGAAGCTCCGCCAGGCTGGCCTCGAGCGAGGCGAGCCGCTCGGTCCGTTCGGGCGCGGCGACGGCGGCGACGCAGCCGTCGGGCGCGTTCACGAGCGCCGGCTCTCCGACCACGTCGTAGGCGACGAAATAGGTCGGATCGTAGATCTTGAGCCGTGCGGCGAGCGCCTCGGTCCCCGAGGGCTCGGCCAGCGTCCGGCGGAAGGTCATCTCGACCCGGCCGTCCTGCATGTCGGCCGTGATCTCCACCGGGTCGGAGAGGCCGACGCCGCCGCCGTCCACGGTCAGGAAGGCGTCGCCGTGCCAGCCCGGCTCCCAGATCGAGAAGGCCTCGATCAGCTTCGCCCGGTCCTCCTCGGTGAGTTCGCCGTCGCCGTCGGCGTCGGCCTCCACCGTCTCCAGCAGCAGGAGCGTGTAGAAGGCGTCGTAGCGCCAGGAGACGGTGACGGCGGCGAGGCGGCCGTCGTCGTCGAATCCGAAGCTCGCCTCCGCGTCGATGAAGACGTGGGGGTGGGCGCCGGCCGCGGCGGGCAGCAGCGCGGCGAGGGCGAGGGCGGTGAGGGCGGTGCGTCTCATGTCGTCCGAAGCGTCTCCGTCGGAGGGCCGCGCGTCAAGCGGCGTCGGGCGCTCGGCCGCGAATGCGAGAGCGTCTCATGCGCCGCTCGTGCGGCCATCTTGTGGCGGGCGCCCCGCGCAGATCCGGTCGGCGGTCGGTGCGGCGAGGCGCGCGGGCGTCCTTCGGGAGACGCTGCGTCGGACCCTGACGATCCGGCTCGGCTTGCGCGGGCCGGCGGCGCGGGCGAGGCTCCGCGACGCGGTCGGCGGGGAGGGACGCATGGACGGATCGGCGGCGAGGCGGTCGGCGGGGCCGGGCGGCGGGCGTCGGCTGGGCGCGTGCCCTGCGGCGCGAGGCGCGGGGCGGCGCCGATGAGCGCGGTTCGGATGATGCGCTGCCATGCGCTCGAGGGGCCTTCGGCGCTCAGGCTCGATCGGGTTGCGCGGGCGCCGCTAGGCCCCGGGGAGGTGCGCGTGCGGGTGACGGCGGCCGGCGTGAACCATCCGGATCTGCTGATGACCGAGGGGCGCTATCAGGCGAAGCCGGAGCCGCCCTTCTGTCCGGGGCTGGAGGCGGCGGGCGTGGTGGTCGAGGGCGGCGGGCGCTTCGCGCCGGGCGCGCGGGTCATCGTGCGGACGGGCGTCGGGCGGCCCGGTTTCGCGGAGGAGACGACGGTTCCGGAGGCGGCGCTGCTGGCCGCGCCGGAGGCGCTCTCGGACGCGGCGCTCGCGGGCTTTCACGTCGCGCATCACACGGCCGCGCATGCCCTGCTCGACCGGGGGCGGCTGGTGGAGGGCGAGACGCTGCTGGTGTTCGGCGCCGGGGCCGGCGTGGGCCATGCCGCGGTCGCCGTCGGGCGGGCGTCGGGCGCGCGGGTGGTGGCGGCGGCGGGCTCGCCGGCGCGGCGGGCGGCGGCCGCCGCGGCGGGCGCGGAGGCCGTGATCGACTCGGGCGCCGAGGATCTGCGCGGCGCGGTGGAGGCGGCGGTCGGGCGCGGCGGCGTCGACGTGGTGTTCGACCCGGTCGGCGGGCGCTGCTTCGAGGCCGGGCTGCGGGTGCTCGGGCCGGAGGGGCGGCTCCTGGTGCTGGGCTTCACCGGCGGGATGGGCTCGGTCGCGGCGAACTACGCGCTGATCAAGGAGATCGAGGTGATCGGCGTGCGCGCCGGCAGCGCCGACCGTCGCCGGCCCGGGACGGCGGAGCGGCTGCACGCGCGCCTCGTGGACTGGCTCGCCGCCGGACGGCTGTCCGTGCCCGAGCCGGAGACGCTTCCGCTGGAGCGTGCGGCGGAGGCGCTGGAGCGGCTGCGTCGGCGCGAGGTGACGGGAAAGCTCGTGCTGGTCCCTTGAGGCGAAGGCTCGATGGCGGATGCCTGTCGCGCCTCGGTCTCGACGGCGGGGCGGGGGCGCGGAGCCCCGACGATCCCGACGGTCGGCCGTGATCCGGCCGACATGACAGGCCCGTCGCCGAGGGTCGCGGATCTTCGGGACACGCGCTGCACGGGCTCTCGCGATCCGCGCCCGCCGTCGTGCCAAGGCGCCACCGGCGGGCGGAGCCCGGAGGCGCGGGACGCGCCGACGCGCGCCGCGAGCGGGGGGCGCCCAGCGCCTCCCCGAGCGGCGCGCTCCCCCCGATCAGGCGCGCATGGCGGCGGCGACGGCACGCTTCC
>DATFKM010000280.1:0-4469 GCA_035268645.1 Paracoccaceae bacterium
TCCCTCTGCCTCCAGCCCTGGATCAGAAAGGTCATCGGTTAGGCGCGGCGGTATGACTCGGAAGTCTGCGAAGCGAGGCTGTATCTTGCGAGGCGTGGGGTCAGCGGGCGGATGTCGGCGACGAAGACCCGTGCCCGGGCCGATGCGGCGGCGCGAGGCCGTCGCGGACCGCCGCCGGAGGAAGCGGCGCCGCCTATCGGGGCGCCGGGCGCTCCCGCAGACGTGAGACGGTGTCAGCGTCAGGATGCGGCGTCGTGTCGCGGGGAGTGTTGGCCTCGCCTCCATGAAGCCGTCGTCGGCCGAACGACGAGGCGAGGGAGGATCGTCCATGCCTGTGAAGATGAGGCATTCGACGTCGCTGCTGGCCGTGGCGCTGATGGCGCCCGCCGCGGCGCCGGCCCAGACGGAGACCGAGCTGTCGGTGCAGTCCCGCTACCCGCCGCTGCAGTTCGAGGGAGCCGCGCCCGGCGGCGCCCATCCGATCGGAGGACCGTCGAAGGCTTTCGTCGATCGAGCCGGCGCGATCCTCGAGGGGACCGGCCTCGCGCTGACTCTGCACGTCTCGGGCGAGGTCTCGCGCTTCGACGCGGGCACGGTGGAGCCGCCCGCCGTCTCGCGGCGCGAGTGGGGCACGCTGCACGCCGCGGTCGCCGCCGGCCCGGAGGCGGGCGGGCTCGCCGCCGCCTTGGGCATACCTGCGAACAGCGGGCTCGCCTTCGGCGAGATGCTGTCGGGCGGCGTGCCCTTCGGCATGACCGCGGACGAACTGATGGGATGGGTCTATGCCGGCGGCGGGCTGGAACTGCATCAGGCCTTCTACGACGAGGCGTTCGACGGCGCCCTGAAGGTGCTGCCGGTGGCGATCACCGGGGCGCAGGCGGCGGGCTTCTTCCCCGAGCCGCTGCCGGCCGAGGGCGGCGACGCGGCGATGGCCGCGTTCTGCGCCATGCCGATCATCCTGCGTTACCCCGGTGGGGCCCGGGCGATCATCCGCGACGCCTGCGAGGCGGTCGGTGGCGGCGTCGACTCGATCGGCCGGGCCACGCGCTGCGAGCGGGCCGACGCGCCCTGCGGGCCGGGACATCCGGGCAACCCGGTGGTCAACCCGCCGCAGCGGCTGACCTTCGGCGGCTTCGCGCCAGGGATGATCCCGCACAGCATGGCGGCGAACGGCAACATCGACGCCTTCGAGCTGAACATGCCGGCCGGGCACGTCCAGTTCCTCAAGCTCGCCGCCGGTCAGGCCGACCGGCCGGACGCGGAGGCGGATCTCGCCGCGGTGACGCCGCCCTGGTTCTACGTCACCGGCTGGCATCAGCCGTGGCTCTACGCCGAGCTGATCGTCAATCGCGCCGTCTGGGACGGACTCGGCCCGGAGCGGCGGCGGCTGATCGAGGCGGCGGCGCGGGAGTCGGTCCTCGCCACCTTCGCCGAGCGTTCGGCGATGCAGGGCGCGGCGGTCCGGACGCTGGAGGCCGCCGGCGCCACGGCGCTGCGCTGGCCCGACGCCTTGGCGGAGCGGCTGCGGGCGGCGGCGCCGGGGGCGCTCTCGCGAATGGCCGAGACGGCGGCGGCGGAGGGCGACGACACGCTGGCGCGGCTGCTCGCCTCGATGGACGCCTATGCGAAGGCGCAGGCGGCATGGTTCGACTCGGACGATCTCGGCCAGGGATCGGCGGGACTGCCCGAGCGGCCCTGACGGCGAGGCTCGACGAGCGGCTCGCGTCGGGCCTCGGGACCGGCCCCGGCCCGACCGAGCGGCCGGCGTGCGACGGCGCGGCGCCCGACGATCGCGCCGGGTCGCGACGCGCGGGGGAAGGCATGGGCCGTCCGCAGTCGGGGGTCTCGTCCGGCCGGGATGCGCCGCGGGCCGAGGGTCGGCGAGGGCATTCGCGGCGTCCGGCCGGCCCCGGCCGGCGCGCGGCGGCTCGGCCCCCGATGCGCGTGGCCGGGTCGCGGTCGGCGAGGGGAGGCGTCAGCCCCTTCGGAAGCGGCTTCCGGGCGGAGGCGGATCGTTCGGGCCGCCGGCGAAGCACTGGGCGATCGCCATCCAGCGCTCGGCGGCCTCGCCGACCGCCCTGAGCTCGGTGTCCGCGACGTTGCGGGTCTGCGCGACGACCTGGGCGAAGGCGACGGCGGGGCCTTCGACGCGCGAGGGGGAGGCGGGGTCGCCCCAGGCCCAGACGTCGCCGGAGGGGGCGGCGAGGGAGACGTAGGGCGGCGGATCGGGCGGGGTCTCGCCCCGGTTGGCGAAGGCGAAGCGGTAGGTCTGCACGCCGAGAAAGCAGATCCCCTTGATGCGGTCCGTCTCCTCCCGCGCGAGACCGAAACGGTCGAAGATCTCCTGCCCGTGGGCCCAGGTCTCCATCAGCCGGGCGGTCATGGAGGAGCGGGCGGACATCTCCGGGCCCGCCCATTTCAGGCGGCGCTTCGGGTCGACCTCGGCGAAGGCGTCGGCGGCGTCGTGGGCGCCCTTGCGCCAGACCTCGAGGAGCCGGGCCCCGGTCGACTCGTCGCGCTCGTCCTCGAAGGCGCGGAGGGAGCGGGCCTCCTTCACGGCTTCCAGCGTCGCGAGGAGCTTCGCCTCGTCCTCGATCTGGAGGATCGCCATGGCGTTCCAGAACTTCAGGTGGCGGAGCACCTGGTTCACGGTCCAGCCCTTGAACTGCGTCGCCTCGGCGAAGCGGTCGGGGTCGATCCCGGCGAGGGCGGCGTGCAGCGCCTCGCTCTCGGCGCGGAAGTCCTCGGCCTCCTGCATCGGCATCAGGCGTCCTCCTCGAGGGTCAGGATCGGGTCGTCGGCGGCGAGCTGGGCGCCTTCGGAGGCCGCCAGCGCGGCGACGCGGCCGGCGACGGGGGCGAGGATCTCGTGCTGCATCTTCATCGCCTCCATCACCGCGAGGCGGTCGCCCTTGGCGACGGTCGCGCCCTCGGCCACGAGCAGGGCGGCGAGGCGGCCGTGCATGGGCGCGCGGACCTCGCCCGACGCGGCCTCCTCGGCGCCGCCGGCGGAGAGTTCCGTGAAGCGGTGGGTGCGGCGGGCGGCGACCTCGAGCGTGCGCCGGTCGGGCGCGTCCATGTGCGCGACGAGGCCGCGGCCGTTCAGTCGGACCCGGGCGCGCGGGCCGTCGAAGTCCAGGATCTCGACGGCATGCTCGGCCTCGCCGACGCGGACGCGCCAGACGGGGCCGTCGGGGGTCAGGTGGGCCTCGACGGGGCCTTCGTCGGAGGCGAAGGCGTAGACGGTGGCGAGGGGGCGCCCGGAGGACCAGCCGATCAGCTCGGGCGAGACGCGCACGGCGAGGGCGAGGGCCTCGCGCCGTGCGGTCTCGGCGCGGAGGGCGGCGGCGAGGGCGTGATCCTCCGGGCGGGGCGGGGGGGGCTTGTGGCCCTCCGGGTGTTCGGCGTCGAGGAAGGCGGTGGTGGCCTCGCCTTTCGCGAAGACGGGGTGCTCCAGCACGTCGAGCAGGAAGTCGCGGTTGGTGCGGGGGCCGAAGAGGGCGGTCTCCTCCAGCGCGCGGATCAGCGCGCGGCGGGCGGCGTCGCGGTCGGGGCCGTGGGCGACGATCTTGGCGGCCATCGGGTCGTAGTCGCCGGGGATGCTCCCGCCGGTCTCGACGCCGGCGTCGACGCGGACGTCTTCGGGCGGGGACCAGAGGCGGACCGGGCCGGGGGAGGGCAGGAACCCGGCGGCGGGGTCCTCGGCGTAGAGGCGGGCCTCGATGGCGTGGCCTTGCAGGCGGACGTCCTGCTGGGCGAGCGGCAGGGGCTCGCCCCGGGCGACGCGGAGCTGGAGCGCCACGAGGTCGAGGCCGGTGACGGCTTCGGTCACGGGGTGCTCGACCTGGAGGCGGGTGTTCATCTCGAGGAAGAAGAACGCGCCGTCGGGGGCGAGGAGGAATTCCACCGTGCCGGCGCCTTCGTAGCCGACGGCGCGGGCGGCCTCGACGGCGGCGGCGCCCATCGCCTCGCGCAGCTCGGGGGTCATGCCGGGGGCGGGGGCCTCCTCCAGCACCTTCTGGTGGCGGCGCTGGACGGAGCAGTCGCGTTCCCCGAGGTGGATCACGGCGCCATGGCGGTCGGCCATGACCTGGATCTCGACGTGGCGGGCGTTCTCGACGGCGCGTTCGAGGATCAGGGTTCCGTCGCCGAAGCTCGCCTCCGCCTCGGCGCGGGCGCGGTCGAGGGCGGCGGCGAGGTCGGCGGGGTCGCGGACGACGCGCATGCCCTTGCCGCCGCCGCCGGCGCTGGCCTTGACCATGAGGGGGAAACCGACGCCTTCGGCCTCGGCGGCGAGGGTGGCGGGGTCCTGCGCCTCGCCCTGCCAGCCGGGGACGCAGGGGACGCCGGCGGCGATCATGGCGCGCTTGGCGCGGGCCTTGTCGCCCATCGCCTCGATCGCGGCGGGGGGCGGGCCGACCCAGACGAGGCCGGCGTCGAGGACGGCGCGGGCGAAGTCGGCGTTCTCGG
>DATFKM010000281.1:0-6059 GCA_035268645.1 Paracoccaceae bacterium
CTACGTGCAGGGCATGGGCTGGCTGACCACCGAGGAGCTGTGCTGGGACGACGCCGGCCGGCTGACGACGCATGCGCCCTCCACCTACAAGATCCCCGTCGCCTCCGACCGGCCGGAGATGGAGATCCGCCTCTGGGGACCGGGGCGGAACCGGGAGGACACGATCTTCCGCTCGAAGGCCGTGGGCGAACCCCCTCTGATGCTTGCGATCTCCGCCTTTCTCGCCCTCTCCGACGCGGCCGCCGCCTGCGGGGCGGACTACCCCATGCTCGACGCCCCGGCGACGGCGGAGCGGGTGCTCCGCGCCGTCGATCGCGCGCGCGGAGCGCCGTGGTGAGCCTCGATCCCGCGCATCTCGCCGAGGCGACGGCCGAGGGGCCGGTCTGCCGCGTGGTGGTGGCCGAGGCCAGGGGCTCGGCGCCGCGGGACGCGGGCGCGGCGATGCTGGTGCGCGCGGAGGGTTTCGAGGGCACCGTCGGCGGCGGCGCGCTGGAGTTCGAGGCGCTGGCGGAGGCGCGCCGCCGCCTCGCCGCCGGGCGCGAGGGGTCGCGCGCCTTCCCCCTCGGCCCCGCGCTCGGCCAGTGCTGCGGCGGCGCGGTGACGCTGGCCTTCGAGATCTGGGACGCGGCGCGGGTGCGCGGGCTCACGTCGCTGCGCTGGCTGGCGCGTCCGGTCGGGGCCGAGGGACCGGCGCTGGCGGTGACGGCCGAGGCGGGCGCACCGGCGCGGATCGCCGCCCTCGACGCGCGCGAGCCGGTCGGCGCCGGGGCGGAGGCGCCGCAGGCCGGGGAGCACGACACGGCGCCCGCCCCGATCCGCGCGGCGCTCCGGGCGGCGCGCTCGGGCAAGGGGCCGGGCACGGTCTGGGCGGGCGGCTGGCTTGGCGAGCCGGTGGCGCCGGCGCGCACGCCCCTCTGGCTCTGGGGCGCCGGGCATGTCGGCCGCGCCGTCGTGCGCGCCTTCGACGGGCTGCCCTTCGCGATCACCTGGGTGGACGACGCGCCGGAGCGGTTTCCGGACCCCCTGCCCGGCCGTGCCGCGGTTCGGATCGCGCCGCGCCCGACCGAGCTCGTCCCCGACGCGCCGGCCGACGCCGCCCATCTCGTGATGACCTATTCGCACGCGACCGACCTCGCCCTCGCCCACGCGGTCCTGCGCCGCGGCTGCGCGCGGCTCGGCGTGATCGGCTCGCGCACCAAGGCGGCGCGGTTCCGGGCGCGGCTGGCGGCGCTCGGCCACGCCGGGGAGGAGATCGCGCGGATGGAGATGCCGATCGGGCTGCGCGGTCCGGACGGGCCGCTCGGCGGCAAGGCGCCGGCGGAGATCGCGGTCTCGGTCGCCGCAGACCACCTCGCCTGGCGCGCCGCGCGCGAGGTCCCGGCATGAGCGCGCTGCTCGAGGTCCGCGGCGTCACCAAGGCGTTCCCCGGCGTGGTCGCCAACCGCGACGTCGCCTTCGACGTCGCGCCGGGGGAGATCCACGCGCTGCTGGGCGAGAACGGGGCCGGCAAGTCCACCCTCGTCAAGACGATCTATGGCGTGCAGCGGCCCGACGCCGGCGGGATGCTGTGGCGGGGCCGCCCCTATGCGCCTTCGAGCCCCGGCGAGGCGCGGGCGGCGGGCGTCGGCCTCGTGTTCCAGCATTTCAGCCTGTTCGAGGCGATGAGCGTCACGGAGAACGTCGCGCTCGGCCTGCCCGCCGGGGAGCGCCGCGGCCTCGCCGAGCGCATCCGCGAGGTCTCCCGCGGCTACGGCCTGCCGCTGGATCCGACGCGGATCGTCGGCGATCTGTCGGTGGGCGAGCGCCAGCGCGTGGAGATCGTGCGCTGCCTGCTGCAGTCGCCGCGCCTTCTGATCATGGACGAGCCCACCAGCGTGCTGACCCCGCAGGAGGTCGAGACGCTGTTCGCGACGCTGCGCGCGCTGGCGGCGGAGGGGGTGGCGATCCTCTACATCTCCCACAAGCTCGAGGAGATCCGCGGCCTCTGCTCGCGCGCCACGATCCTGCGCGGGGGCGAGGTCGTGGCGACCTGCGATCCGCGCGAGGAGACCGCGCGGAGCCTCGCGGAGATGATGATCGGCCGGCGCCTCGGCGCCGTCGCGGCGCCGCCGAGCGAGGCGGGGGCGGTGCGCCTCGCGCTCGACGGGCTCTCGCTGGCGCCCGAGAGCGCCTTCGGCACGCCGCTTCGGGAGGTGACGTTGGAGCTCAGGGCGGGGGAGATCCTCGGCCTCGCCGGGGTCGCGGGCAACGGGCAGGACGAGCTGGTCGCCGCGCTCTCCGGCGAGCGGCGGGTCGCGCCGGGGATGGTGACGCTGGAGGGGCGACCGGTCGGCCACATGGGCCCCGCCCGGCGCCGCCGGCTGGGACTGAACGTGGCGCCGGAGGAACGGCTCGGCCACGCCGCGGCGCCGGATCTGAGCCTGACCGACAACGCCTTCCTCACCGCCCGCGGCTGGCGCGAGGGCGAGGGCCGGCTGACCGTGCGCGGGTTCCTCCGACGCGGCGCCGCCCGGCGCTTCGCCGAGCGGGTGGTGCGCGAGTTCGACGTGCGCACGGCGGGCGTGGAGCACGCGGCGCGCTCGCTCTCCGGCGGCAACCTGCAGAAATACGTGATGGGGCGGGAGATGCTGCAGGCGCCGCGGGTGCTGGTGGCGGCGCAGCCGACCTGGGGCGTCGACGCCGGCGCGGCGCAGGCGATCCGCGAGGCGCTGGGGCGGCTGGCCGCGGGCGGCTGCGCGGTGCTGGCGATCAGCCAGGATCTCGACGAACTGCTGGAGATCTCCACCCGTCTCGCCGTGATCGCGGGCGGGCGGGTCAGCGCGCCGCGCCCGGCGGGCGGGACCACGGTGGAGGAGATCGGGCTCCTGATGGCGGGCGCCGATGCGGCCTGAACCGGGCGGGACGCCGGGGCGTCCGATCCGCCCCCGGCGGATCGGCGCGGGGCGAGGGGGGTCGATCCCCCCTCGCGCCGCGGCCCCCGCCCGAGGCCGGTAGGAGGGGGACGGGACATGTGGCGGCTCGAGCGCAGGCGCGAGCGGTCCGAGGCGATGGCGCTGGCGGCGCCGCTTATCGCGCTCGGGCTGACGCTGATCTTCGGCATGCTGCTGTTCGCGGCGCTCGGCAAGGATCCGGTGCGCACCGTGGAGCTGATCTTCTGGGAGCCGCTGACCCGGCCCTTCACCCGCGCCGAGCTGCTGGTGAAGGGCACGCCTCTGGTGCTGATCGCGCTCGGCCTCTCCTTCGGCTTCCGGGCCGGCGTCTGGAACATCGGGGCCGAGGGGCAGTTCGTCATGGGCGCCGTCGCCGGCGGCGCCGCCGCGCTCGCCGTCCACGGGACCGAGGGGGTCTGGGTGCTGCCGATGATGGCCGTCGCCGGCATGGCGGCCGGCGCGGCCTGGGCGATGATCCCGGCGATCCTGCGCGTGCGATTCGGGGCGAGCGAGATCCTGGTCAGCCTGATGCTGGTCTACGTCGCGACGCTGTTCCTCTCGGCCATGGTCTCCGGCCCGCTGCGCGACCCCGACGGCTTCAACTTCCCCGAATCGAGGCTCTTTCACGACAGCGCCACCCTGCCCCGGCTGATCGAGGGCACGCGGGCGCATGTCGGCGCGCCGGTGGCGCTCGTCGCCGCGGCGGCGGTCTGGGTGGCGCTGCGCCGGCACGTCCTCGGCTTCTCGCTCGAGCTCTTCGGCCAGGCGCCGCGGGCGGCGCGCTTCGCGGGCTTCTCGGAGCCGGCGACGGTGACCCTCTGCCTCGGCGTCTCGGGCGCGGCGGCGGGCCTCGCGGGGATGTTCGAGGCGGCGGGGCCGGTCGGCCAGCTCGTGCCCTCGCTCCCCGTCGGCTACGGCTTCACCGCCATCATCGTCGCCTTTCTCGGACGGCTGCATCCGGTCGGGATCGTGCTCGCAGGCGGGTTGCTGGCGCTGACCTATATCGGCGGCGAGGCGGCGCAGCTCGAGATGCGCCTGCCGGCGGCGGCGATCTCGGTGTTCCAGGGGATGCTGCTGTTCTTCCTGCTCGGGGCCGACATGCTGTCGGAGTTCCGCCTCGTGCGGCGGGCGCCGGCATGACCGACTTCGCCTCGCTCGCCCCCGTCGCGATCGCCGTGGCGCTGATCGTCGCCGCGACGCCCCTGGTCTTCGCCGCGCTGGGCGAGCTGGTGGTCGAGCGCGCGGGCGTGCTCAATCTCGGCGTCGAGGGCATGATGATCACCGGCGCCGTCGCCGGCTTCGCCGCCGCGCACGAGAGCGGCAGCTTCTGGTGGGGCGTCCTCGCCGCGCCCGCGGCCGGCGCCGCGCTCGCCGCGCTGTTCGCGGCGCTGACCCAGGGGCTGATGTCGAACCAGGTCGCGACGGGGCTGGCGCTCACGCTCTTCGGGCTCGGCCTCGCGGCGCTGCTCGGCCAGGGCTATTCGGGCACGCCGGCGCCGCCGGTGCCGCGCCTCGCGATCCCGTGGCTGTCGGAGGCGCCGGTGATCGGCCCGCTCCTCTTCGCGCACGATCCGCTGGTCTATCTCAGCCTCGCGCTGGTCGCCGGGGTCGCGTGGTTCCTTTCGCGGAGCCGCGGCGGCCTGGTGCTGCGCGCGATCGGCGAGAATCACGACGCGGCCCATGCCATCGGGCATCCCGTGGTGCGCACGCGCACGCTCGCCATCCTCTTCGGCGGGGCCTCGGCCGGCATGGGCGGGGCCTATCTCAGCCTCGTCGCGGCACCGCTCTGGGTGGAGGGGATGACGGCGGGACGCGGCTGGATCGCGCTCGCCATCGTCGTCTTCGCGAGCTGGCGTCCCTGGCGCGCCTTCCTCGGCGCCTGGCTGTTCGGCGGGGTCACCATCGCGCAGCTCAACCTCCAGGCGCTCGGCGTCGCGGTGCAGAGCCAGTGGCTCAGCATGACGCCGTATCTGGCGACCGTGCTGGTGCTGGTGCTCATCTCCCGGCGCGGACGGCGCGGGGCGCCGGGCTGTCTCGGGCGGCCGTTCTTCGCCTCCGGTTAACCCGGCGCGGTCATCCTTCGGGCGATTTCCCGGGGAGGCGGCATGCGGTTCGGCGACGGCGGAGAGGAGGCGCGGCTGCTCCGGCTGAGGGCCGCGGGCCTCGGCGGGGCGGCGCCCGACCCCGCCTGGCGCGCACTGGCCGACCATGCGCGTCTCGCCTTCGACGCTCCGGTGGCCGGGATCTCGCTGGTCGGGCGGGACGCGGTCTCCTGGCTGGCGCTGGTGGGCGTCGACTCCGCCGAGGAGACGCCGCGGCGCAACGCCTTCTGCGACCGCACGATCGCCGCCGCCGGCGCCTGCGCGGTGCCGGACGCGTCGAACGAGCGGGCCTTCGTCGACGCCCCGCTCGCCGTCGCGGGCGTGCGCAGCTATCTCGGCGCGCCCGTCCTGCTGCCGGGCGGCGTCGCGGTCGGGGCCGCAGCGGTGATGTTCCGCTCCCCGCGCCGCTTCCTCGGACCGGAACGCGCGCTGATCGAGAGCCTTGCGGCCGTCGCGGGGGCGATGGTCTCTCGGCGCGCCGAGGCGCCGCGCGACGGCGCCACCGGCGCGCTGACCGAGGCCGGTTTCCGCGCCGCGCTGGAGGAGGCGGCGGCCGCGGCGATGGAAGGCGGGCACGAGGCCGCGACGCTGGTGATCGAGCCCGTGGGGTTGGACGATCTCCGACTGGGGGCCGGGGACGCGGCGGCGGAGGTTCGGCTCGGCGCCCTCGCCCGCCGGCTGACGCTCCGCGCGCGGGAGACCGACGTCCTCGGGCGCATCGGCCGCAACCTTCTGGCGCTCCTGCTGCCCCGGACCACGCTGGCCGAAGGGGTGGCGGCGGCGCACCGGCTCCTCTCGTCCCTTGCGGAGGGGGGAGAGGCCGGGGGGCCGCTCAGCGTCGGGGCCGCCGGGCTGATGCCGCCCGCGGAGGAGCGCTCGCGCCTCGGGGCCCTCGGGGCCGCCGCGGCCGAAGCGGCGGCGACCGCGGCGCTGGAGCGGGCGCATGCGGGTCTGAAGGCCGCGCGCGCGGCGGGCCCCGGCGCCGTCGCGACGGCGGCGGGCGGGACCTCGACGCCCGCGCCGCCGC
>DATFKM010000282.1:0-6247 GCA_035268645.1 Paracoccaceae bacterium
CCAGCCGCGGCGCGTGGGGTGGAATGGCGCCGGCGGCTGGCTGATCTTCTCGCAGTCGCGGCAGGTGAACTTCTCGCGCACCGTCTGGATCACCTTCCACTGTCGGGGCACGACCTCCAGCGTGTCGGTGACGTCCTCGCCCATCTTGGCGAGCCGCGACGAGCCGCAGGCGGCGCAGGCGCAGGGGGCGGGCAGCACGACCCGCTCGCGCGGCAGGTGCTCGGGGAAGGGCTTGCGCACCGGCTTGCGGCGCTCGAAGGCGGCGACCTCCACCTTCGCCTTGGCCACGGCGGCCTCGGCCAGCGCCTCGTCCTCGGAGGCGGTGGCCTCCATTTCCTCGAGTTGGAGTTCGAGCTGCTCGAGCAGGCGCTGCTTGCGCTCGGAGCGCTGGCCGTAGAGTTCGCGGCGCAGCTTCTCGATCTCGAGCCGCAGATGGGCGATCAGCGCCTCGCTCCCCGACAGCACAGCCTTGGCGTGGGCGGCCTCGGCGGCGATGGCGTCGGCTCGCGCCTCGGCCGCCGCGAGCGCGGCGCGCAGGGCTGCGATTTCCGAGGCGGCATCGACCATGCGCAGAGTTTATCGCATCAAAGCAGCGGGTTGGAGGGAAACTCTCCGCTGATCTGGCGTATTCGTCACCCCGCCGATGCCGGTCGCCAGGTGTGGCGCGGATTGCGCCAGTCGATGCCGTCCAGAAGATAACTCAGCTGCGCCGCCGACACCGCCACCGCGCCGTCGGCCGGCGTGGGCCGGATGAAGCGACCCTTCTCCAGCCGCTTCGCGTAGAGCGACATGCCGACGCCATCGTGCCAGAGGATCTTGAGAAGCGACCCGCCGCGCCCGCGGAAGACGAAGACGTCGCCGGCGTGCGGATCGCGCTTCAGCCCCTCCTGCACCATCAGCGCCAGCTCCGGCATGCCGCGGCGCATGTCCGTCACCCCGCCCGCCAGCCAGACCCGCGCTCCCGGCGCGAACGCGATCATCGCGGGTCCAGCGCCTCGGCCAGGCGCGCCACCGCCGCGGGGTCGGCGTCCGGCCCGACGGTGATCCGCCGCCCGTTGCCCAGCTCGATCTCGATCCGCCCGCCGCGCCGCCCGCGCTTCGCAGGCGCGGCCGGCGCCGTCGCCCGCGCCGCCCGCGTGACCGGCGGATCCGGCGCCACCGTCACCGGCGTGAAGAACACCGGCCCGTCGAACCCCAGGCGACCTTCGTCGCGCGCCCGCCGCCACGACATCAGCAGCGTCCGCGAGATACCGTTGCGCCGCGCCGTCGCCGAGACCTGCCGGTGACCGAGCTCGCTCTCCTCGACGATCCGGAGCTTCTCGGCCTCCGACCGACGGCGACGACGGCCGGTCTCCACGATCTCGAGCCGCGAGATCAACGAACTGTCCTTATGGGCGCCCATAAGGACAATGTGCGATCAGGCCGGGACAGACTGCACGACGCTCCTCGCCGGAGGGGTACGCTTCAGCTGACCGTGAAGGATACGTCCGCGGCGGGCATGGGACCTGTGATCGTGCGTATGAAACGTCCTGACGGGAGTCATGCCTTATGGCCGATGACGAGGCCGCGCTCGCCTGCGTGAGCTGGAACATCCACCGCGGTCGCGGCAAGGACGGCGTCGTCGACCCGCGAAGGGCGGTGCGGGCGCTGCGCGACGAGGTCCGTCCGCCCGACCTGCACGTCCTCGTGCTGCAGGAGGCCGACGAGGAGTCGCCGCCGCACCGCGGTTTTCTCGACCTCGCCCTCGTCGAGGCGGCGACGGGTCTGCGCCATGTCCATGTCGATCCCGCCCATCGCTGGGGTCCGGACAGCCACGGGTTTCTCGGCACGGTCGTCTTCATGCATCCCGAGTCCAGAATCGACGACGTCGCGCTGGTGGACCTGCCCGGCCGCTGCCATCGCGGCGCGGTGGTGGTGGATTTCACCCTGGCAGGCCGAGCGCTGCGGCTCGTGGGCACGCATCTGTCGCTCCTGCAGGCGCTGCGCCTCGCGCAGATGCGCACGCTCGGCCAGCATCTGTGCCGACGCGTCGAACGCCCGGCCGTCCTCTGCGGTGATCTGAACGAATGGCGGCCTTGGGGCGGTCTCGCCCTGTCGCGAAGGGTCACCGGGCTTCGGCTCGAGGGCCCCGTCCGGGCGACCTTTCCGGCCGGTCGCCCCTTGCTGCCCCTGGACCGGATTCTCGTGACCCCGCCGGGCCGCGTGATCTCGGCCGAGGTGCTCGACGGGCCGGGCATCCGCAGCGCCTCCGACCACCGGCCGCTCGCGGCGCGCGTCGCGTTTCCGAGCCGGAGCCCGGCGTCGCGCGAATGATGCGGCGGCCTCCGAAGGGGAGGCCGCAATGCGCCGGGCCTCCGTTCCCGCGCGCCGCTGGAGCGGGCGTTCCCGGGCGGGCGCCGCCCTCCCTCGCAAAAGGCGGCCACGCGGCGCCGCCTCGCCCCCCGCCCGACGTGCGCGAATGCGCTTGACGAGCAGGTTCCCGCATTAGATCGACCGCGGTGGCGGACATGCAGCACCATTTCGCGCGTACCTGGTCGTCGATGTCGGACGGCGTTACGCGGGCCCTGATGACGCAGCTGGCCCTCGCGGGCCTCGGCGCAGGAGCCGTCGTGCCGGTGGCGGCCATCCTGCTGGTCGGGTTCGCGCCCGCGGCCGTCGCGCTGGCCATGGCGGGCTACGTCACCGGCGCCGCGCTGACGCTGCTCCTGTTGCGACGCGGCTATCCGCATGGCGACCTCGGACTCTGCAACCTCGTGACGCTGACGCGCCTCGCGATCGCCTCGGCCCTGCTGGCGCCGCTTCTGGCCCCGTCGTCGAGCTGGGCGGTTCTGGGCGTGGCGGTCGCCGCCCTCGCGCTCGACGGTTTGGACGGCTGGCTCGCCCGCCGCCAGGGACGCGTCTCCACCTTCGGTGCGCGCCTCGACATGGAAGTCGACGCGGCCCTGAGCCTGATCCTCGCGCTCAACGCATGGGCGAGCGGCGCGGTCGGGGCCGGCGTCGTGCTGCTCGGGCTGCCGCGCTACGGCTACCTGGCGGCCGGGCTGGTCCTGCCCTGGATGGCCAGGCCGCTGCCGGAGCGCTTCGGGCGCAAGCTCGTCTGCGTCCTCCAGATGACCGTGCTGATCGCATTGCAGGCGCCCGATCTCGGCGCGCCGCTGCAGGCGGCACTGGTCGCCGGCGCGGCGCTGGCGATCGCCTGGTCGTTCGGGCGCGACGTGCTATGGCTCTGGCGGACGCGGCCTTGAGCGGTCCCGCGCCGCGCCGCGCCATCACGCTCGGGCTGGCAGCGGCGTCGGTCCACCTCCTGCTGCTGCAGCCGAACCACCCCAACGCGGTGGCCTGGTCGTCGCTGACGGCGTTTCCGCTGGAGTTGCCGGCGATCCTGCTCGCGCTGGCGGCGCTCGGGCGCGGATGGGCGGGCGGCGCGCTCCGCGCGGCGCTGGTCGCGGTCCTTGCCGGGCTCGCGGTCCTCAAGGCCGCCGACCTGGCGATGTTCACGGCCTTCGCGCGGCACTTCAACCCGGTCGCCGATCTCGCGCTGATCGAGGCTGGGTTGCGCCTGCTGACCGGCGCGATCGGCCTGCTGCCGGCCGGCCTCGCGGTGCTCGGCGCCGTCGGCGCAGCTGCGGCCGTCGCGACGCTCGTCTGGTGGGCGACGGGCGTCTGGGCGGGCCTCGCGGCGGGACGGCCGGCGCTGCGCGCCGCGTCGGCGGGGGCGGCGCTGCTCTCGGCGGCGCTCGCCGTGACCGAAGCCGGGCGCGAGGCCGGACGCTGGGCGCCGGGCGCCGACGCGCCGGGCACGGCCTTCGCGCTCCGCTTCGCGGGCGAGCGCGTGCACATGGTCCGCGAGACGCTGGCGGGCCTGCGCGCCTTCGAGGCCGCCGCGGCCGAGGACGCCTTCGCCGAGTCCCCCCCCGCGCTCGACCTCATCGACCGGGACGTGATCGTCGTCTTCGTCGAGAGCTACGGGCGCGCCAGCCTCGACGTCCCGCTCTACGCCGATCTGCACCGCGCGACGCTTGCGGCAGGCGAGGCCGAGCTCGCGGCGCGGGGTGTGGCGACCGCGAGCGGGCTGCTCGCCTCGCCCACCCGCGGCGGTCAGAGCTGGCTCGCCCACGCCAGCTTCGCCAACGGCCTGCGGGTGGACGGGCCGGCGCGCTACGCCGCGGTGCTCGCCTCGGGCCGGCGCACGCTGTTTCACCTCGCGGCCGAGGCGGGCTTCCACACCGCCGCGGTGATGCCGCAGATCACGCTCGACTGGCCCGAGAGCGCGGTGATGGGCTTCGAGACGATCCTCGACGCCAGCGACCTCGGCTATGCCGGACGCAACTTCAACTGGGTGACCATGCCCGACCAGTTCACCTTCGCCGCCATGGACCGGCTCCTTCGCGCGGACCGGAGCGACGGGCGCCATCTACTCGTCCAGGTCGCCACCGGCTCGTCCCACGCGCCCTGGACGCCGGTGCCCCGGCTGGTGGACTGGGACTCGATCGGCGACGGCCGCGTGTTCGACGCCATGGCGGCGGCCGGCGACCCGCCCGAGACGGTCTGGCGCGACCGTGACCGGGTGCGGGCGCAGTACCGGCTGGCCGTCGATTACGCGCTGCGGGTGGTGCTCTCCTACGCCGCCCGCCACGCCGAGGATCCGCCGCTGATGATCGTGACGGGCGACCATCAGGCGGCCGGCTTCGTCGCGTTGGACGAGCGGCCCGACGTGCCCCTGCATCTGATCGGCCCCGCCCATCTGGTCGAGCGCGCGACCGGGGTCTGGGGCCTCGCGCCCGGCCTGATCCCGCCCGACGACGCTTCGGTCGTGCCGATGGACCGCATGCGCGACCGTATCCTGCGCGCCTTCAGCGCCACGGCCCGCAGCCCGGAGGGCTGAGCCGATGCCGCGCCGCCTCCGCCGCCTGCTGCAGGTCGTCGTCGCCGCGGGTCTGCTGGCCCTGCTCTGGCGGATGGTGGACGGCGCGGCGGCGCTGGAGCATCTCGCCGGCGCGCGCCCCGGCTGGCTGCTCGCGGCGGTCGCGGCGCTGACGGCGCAGACGATGCTCTCGGCGCTGCGCTGGCGCCTGACGGCGGGCCGGCTCGGCATCGCGATCGGCCGTTGGACGGCGGTGCGGGAGTACTATCTCGGCCAGATCGTCAACCAGACGCTGCCGGGCGGCGTCCTCGGCGACGCCGGCCGGGCGATGCGGTCGAGGCGAGACGCGGGGCTCCTCGCCGCGGGCCAGGCCGTGGCGTTCGAGCGTCTGGCCGGCCAGGTCGCGCTCGGCCTGCTGTTCGCGGCGGCGGTGGCCGGCACGCTCGCCGTCCCCGGAGGCTTCGACTGGCCGGGCTGGCTGCTGACGCCTGTGCTTCTGGCGATCGGGGGCGCGGGGGCCGTCGTGCCGGTCCTGATGCTGGCGGGCGCGAGGCTGCCGGGGCGGCTCGGCCGCGCGGTCGGGGAGCCGGCTCGCGCCTTCATGCGCGCCACCTGGTCGCCCGGGGTCCGGGCCCGGCAGGCGGGGCTGAGCCTCGGCGCCGCATCCTGCAACGTCGTGGCCTTCGCCTGCTGCGCGAGCGCCATCGGCGTGACGCTGCCGCCCGCAACGGCGCTGGCGCTGGTTCCGCCGATCCTCTTCACCATGCTGATCCCGGTGACGGTGAGCGGCTGGGGCCTGCGCGAGGGGGCTGCGGTGGCGCTGCTGCCGCTCGCGGGCGCGAGCGCCTCGGAGGGAATGGCGGCGAGCGTCGCCTTCGGGCTCGCGGTGCTCGCTGCGGCGCTGCCGGGCGTCGCGGCGTTCGGGGTCGGCACACGGACGAGCGCGCTCGCCCCCCGAAGACCAGACCCCGTCCCCGATGTCGCGCAAGGCGCGCTCCCGCCCAGCGGTGGCGCTTCGACCGCTCCGGAGACGAGCGCGCGCAGTATCGGCGCGGCTGGATCCCTGCAGCGGAGACGGCAGGCCCGCGACATGCACGAAGATGCGTATTGTCGCAGGGCCGCCGGCCATGGAGTCCGCCGAAGCCGCTGACACTGCAACAGGCGACACTGAGGGGGGTCGCTCCGGAGACCGTACCTCTGGCTGGCTGGTCTCCGCCGCAGCGCCGACCTCATAGCTCCTCTCAGCGACTGTCTGCTCTCCGCCCTTCTCGACGCATGTTGCACTGCGCAGGAAGGTCGCCTTCGGGCTCCGAGCAGTCGTTCCCCGTGCATAGCACGAATGGCCGCTTCAGCCGGTGCGCCCGAAGTGGCCCGGCTGCTCAG
>DATFKM010000283.1:0-3379 GCA_035268645.1 Paracoccaceae bacterium
GAGGCGATGGCGACGGGCGACGCGCCGGCCTTCCTCGCCTCGGCGCCGGCGGACGAGGTGCTGGAGCTGGACTACGAGACGCCGTTCCTCGCCCATGCGACGATGGAGCCGATGAACGCCACCGCGCGCCTCGCCGGCCCCTCGCTGGAGGTCTGGACGGGCACGCAGGCGCCGGGGATCGTCCGCGCGCTCTGCGCCGACGCGGCGGGCCTGTCGCAGGACCGGACCACGGTGCATAAGCGCATGATGGGCGGCGGCTTCGGCCGGCGCGCCGAGGCCGACGCGGCCGTCTACGCGGCCCTTCTGGCGCGGGAGACCGACGGGCGGCCGGTGAAGGTCACCTGGAGCCGCGAGGAGGACATGACCCATGACGGCTATCGCCCGCGCGTCCATGCGCGCCTGAGGGCGCAGGCCCGGCCGGGCGAGGGGCTGGTGGCGCTGGAGGCGCGGGTCGCGGCGCCGCCGCTGATCGCCTCGGTCATGGCGCGACACTACCCGAGCCTGCCGGCTCCCTCCGCCGACGATCCGATGGTGGAGGGGCTGGTCGACCAGCCCTACGCCCATCCGAACTGGCGGGTGGAGGGGGTGCCGGTCGATCTGGGCGTGCCGGTCGGCTTCTGGCGCTCGGTCGGGCATTCGCAGAACGCCTTCTTCCTCGAGACGGCGCTGGACGAGGTGGCGCACCGGGCGGGCGTCGATCCGGTGGAGATGCGGCTCGGCATGATGACCGGCGAGAAATTCGCGCCGGCGCGCGGCGCGCTGGAGGCGGCGGCGGAGATGTCGGGCTGGGGCGAGGCCGCCGAGGGCCGCGCCAAGGGCGTCGCCTTCCATCTGAGCTTCGGCTGCTGGACGGCGATGGTGGCCGAGGTCGCCCGCCGCGACGGCGGCGTGCGGGTCGAGAAGCTGTGGATCGCCGCGGACATGGGCCGCGCGCTCGACCCCCGCAACGTCGAGGCGCAGCTTTCCGGCGGCGCGGTGTTCGGCCTGTCGGCGGCGATGATGCAGGCGCTGAGCTTCGCGGACGGCGAGGTGCAGGAGCGCAACTTCGGCGGCTACGACGCGGTGCGGCTGGATCGCTGCCCCGAGATCGAGGTGCGCCTTCTCGAGACCGCGCCGCGCCTCGGCGGCGTGGGCGAGCCGAGCACGCCCCCCGTGGCCCCGGCGCTCGGCAACGCGCTGTTCGCCCTGACCGGCGAGCGGCTGCGCAGCCTGCCCTTCGGCCGCTCGGTCAGCTTCGTCTGACGGCGGGTGCGAGCCCGCGCTCGGAGGCGAGCGCCGCGAGGGCGGTGGCGACCAGCGGGACGGCCGAGAGCGCGAAGGGCGCGACCGGGTCGCCGGTGGCGTCGAGCCGCCAGCCGAACACGCCGACGGCCGGGCCGGCCTTCGCCTCGGCCCGGCCGCGGGCGGCGTAGAGGGCCGGCCCGAAGCCGAGGAAGAGGATCAGGGGCGGCGCCGCGATCGCGACGCCGGATACGGCCATCGTCAGCAGGCCCGCGACGGCCGCCCAACCCTCGCCGAAGCGCGCGCCGAGCCAACCGCCGGCGGTCGAGCCGGCGATCCCCGGCGGCATGCCCCGGCAGCATGCGCCGGCAGCATGAAGGCGCACATCAGCGAGCCGGTCTCGGACCAGCCCATGCCGGTGCGCGCCATCAGGTCCCGCGCCAGCGCGGCGATCGACCGGAAGGCGACGTCCATGGCGAGGCGCGCCGTGGTCGGCGCGCCGACGCGATCCAGCGGTTGCGCATCCCCGTCTCCCCCCGCCAGCCCCGTCCCGGCCGTGCTGTGACATGGCGTCAAAGACGCCAGCGCTACCAAGGGCGAAGGCGCTCAGGCGGAAACGGCGGGGCGCGCGAGGCGGAAGGCGGCGTAGAGGGGCAGCGCGAGGAGGAGCATGGCGACGGCGGCGAGGATCGGCGCCTCGGGTGCGCCGGTCGCCTCGCGCAGCCAGCCGGCGAGCGCCGGGCCGCCGCCGAAGACGGCATAGTAGAGCGCGAAGAACACCCCCATCGCCAGCGCCCGCGCCTCCGGCCGTGCGATGCGGCCGGTGAGCGCGAGGACCGGCCCCGCCGCCGGGCCGAAGGCGAGGCCGATCAGGATCAGGAGGGCGGGGGTCGCGGCGCCCGTCTCGGCCGCCGCGAGGACGGCGAGGCCGGCGGCGGTGATCGAGAGCGAGAGGGCGGTCACGAGGTCGGGCCGGCCGCTCCTCGCCGCCGCCCAGCCGCCGAGCGCGATGGTCGCGAGGCAGGCCCAGCTGACCGTGGAGATCGCCGCAGCCGCCGTCACCGGATCGCGCCCGCGCGCGGCGAGAAGGTCCGCGCCGAAGGCGAGCACCGAGACGAGCGCGGCGTTGTAGAGCCCCCAGACGAGGCCGGCGAGCAGCGTCAGCGCCACCTCGCGCCCCGAAAGCCCCCCTTGGAGCCGTCCGGGCGGCGCCGCGTCCGGCGGCGCGCGCCAGGCGACGGCGAGCATCGCCGCCGCGAGGAGGCCGAGCGCGGCGTTGCCCGCGAAGGCGGCGCGCCAGCCGAGCGCCTCGCCCGCCGGGGGCAGCGCCACCAGCGCCAGCGCGATGCCGAGCGGCCAGCTCGACGAGAGCACGCCCATCGCCGTCGGCAGGTCGCGGCCGGGGAACCAGTCGGCCGCCATCTTGGTGAGCATCACGTTGAGCGCCACCGCCCCGACGCCGACGCCGAGCCGCGCGGCGAGGAGAGCCGGAAATCCCGCCGCGGCGGCCATCGCCAGCCCCGAGAGGCCCATGATCAGGAGGCCCGCGACGGCGACGCGTCCGGCCCCGAAGCGCTGCCCGAGCCAGCCGCCGGCGAGCGAGGCGACGACCCCGGGCGCCATGAAGGCGCCGACCAGCACGCCGACCTCGCCCCAGCCGAGGCCCGCGGCGGCCATCATCGGCGGCGCCAGCGCCGCGACCGACTGGAAGGCGAGCGCCATCGCGACGCGCGCAAGCGTGAGGGCCGCGAGGATCCGCCAGCGCTCCGCCATCTCCGCCCCCTCCCGACCCGATGCGGGCGCGATCATGGGGCGCCGCGCGGCCCGAGGCGAGGGCGCGCGCGACCCGCCGCCGCGCGCCGCTCGCGGCTTCGCGAATTGAACCTCGCGCGACGGCGCCCCATTGTAAGCTTCGCTGGACACGGGAGCCGCCGATGATCGCCGAACTCGGGCATTTCGCCATCGTCCTCGCCCTGATGGTCTCGCTCGCCCAGACGGTCGCTCCGCTGGTGGGCGCGCAGAAGGGCTGGGCCGACTGGATGCGGGTCGCGACGCCCGCCGCGACCCTCGCCTTCGGGCTGTCGGCGATCAGCTTCGCGGCGCTGACCTACAGCTTCGTGGTCTCCGACTTCTCGGTGGAGCTGGTGGCGGCGAACTC
>DATFKM010000284.1:0-2945 GCA_035268645.1 Paracoccaceae bacterium
CTCGACAAGGCCCGCCGCCTGCTCTGGCCGATCAAGCAGAAGTATGGCGACAAGATCTCCTGGGCCGACCTGTTCGTGCTGACCGGCAACGTCGCGCTGGAATCGATGGGCTTCAAGACGTTCGGTTTCGGCGGCGGCCGCGTCGACATCTGGGAGCCGGAGGAAGACATCTACTGGGGCACCGAGGAAGAGTGGCTCGGCGACAAGCGCTACAGCGAGGGCCGGGCGCTGGAGAACCCGCTGGCGGCCGTGCAGATGGGCCTGATCTACGTCAATCCGGAGGGTCCGAACGGCAAGCCCGATCCGCTCGCGGCGGCGCATGACATCCGCGAGACCTTCGGGCGGATGGCGATGAACGACTACGAGACGGTCGCGCTGATCGCCGGCGGGCACACCTTCGGCAAGTGCCACGGCGCCGGCGACGCCTCCCTCGTCGGGCGCGAGCCCGAGGGCTCGGACATCGCCGAGATGGGCCTCGGCTGGTCCTCGAAATACGGCATCGGCCACGGCGACGACACCATCACCAGCGGCCTCGAGGGCGCCTGGACGCCGACGCCGACCAAGTGGGACATGACCTATTTCGACCTGCTGTTCGGCTACGAGTGGGAGCTGACCAGGAGCCCCGCCGGCGCCTGGCAGTGGACCGCGAAGGACGTGAAGGCGGACGACCTCGCCCCCGCCGCGCACGATCCCTCGAAGAAGGTCCCCACGATGATGGCGACCACCGACATCTCGATGCGCGCGGACCCGGCCTACGAGAAGGTCTCCCGGCGCTTCCACGAGAACCCGGAGGAGTTCGCGGACGCCTTCGCGCGCGCCTGGTACAAGCTGACCCACCGCGACATGGGCCCGATCGCCCGCTATCTGGGCCCGGACGTGCCCGAGGAGCAGCTGATCTGGCAGGACCCGGTGCCCGAGGTCGACCACCCGCTGGTGGACGACGCGGACGTCTCGGCGCTGAAGGCGAAGATCCTCGAGACCGGGATCCCGGTCGCCGACCTCGTCAAGACGGCGTGGGCCTCG
This sequence comes from Paracoccaceae bacterium, assembly GCA_035268645.1. Taxonomy (GTDB): domain Bacteria; phylum Pseudomonadota; class Alphaproteobacteria; order Rhodobacterales; family Rhodobacteraceae; genus Albimonas. The sequence goes on from DATFKM010000284.1 coordinate 1,024, forward strand.
GCCTCCACCTTCCGCGGCTCCGACAAGCGGGGCGGCGCCAACGGCGCCCGCGTCCGCCTCGCGCCGCAGAAGGACTGGGAGGCGAACGAGCCCGAGACGCTGGCCAAGGTGCTTGAGGCGCTCGAGGGCGTGAAGGCGGACTTCGACGCCTCGGCCTCCGGCGGCAAGACCGTGTCGCTCGCCGACCTCATCGTCCTCGCCGGCGGCGCGGCGATCGAGACGGCGGCGAAGGACGCCGGCCACGACGTGACCGTGCCCTTCACCCCCGGCCGCACCGACGCCACGGAGGCCTGGACCGACGTCGAGAGCTTCATGGTGCTGGAGCCGCAGGCGGACGGCTTCCGCAACTATCTGAAGGCCGACTACACGGTGCCGACCGAGCAGCTGCTGGTCGACAAGGCCCAGCTCCTGACGCTGACCGCGCCCGAGATGACGGCGCTGGTCGGGGGCATGCGCGTGCTCGGCGCCAATCACGGCGGCGCGACGCACGGCGTGTTCACGGATCGTCCCGGCCAGCTCACCAACGACTTCTTCGTCAACCTCATGGACATGGGGACGGAGTGGAAGCCGGTGGCCGAGGGCGACGCCATGTTCGAGGGACGCGACCGCGCCACGGGCGAGGTGAAGTGGACCGGCACGCGGGTCGACCTGGTGTTCGGCTCCAACTCGCAGCTCCGGGCGCTGGCCGAGGTCTACGCCTGCGACGACGCGAAGCGGAAGTTCGTGGACGACTTCGTCGCCGCCTGGACCAAGGTGATGGAGGCCGACCGCTTCGAGCTGGCCTGACGCCGTCGCCCGATGATCGCGCCGCGTCGCGATCATCGGGCCACCTTGCGATCGAGGCCCGCGAGCGCCGGCTCGACCGGCGCCGAAACGACGGGCGCGGCCGGTCGTCCACGGCCGCGCCGCGCTTGGCCTGCCGGCCCACGTCTCAGTCCTCGATCTGATCCAGCAGCCATCGCCGGAACGCCTCCGGGGTCGCGGCCCGGAACCCGGCACGGGTCTCGCCCGGCCCGACCTTGATGCCGACGCCGCCGAGCGCCAGCGCCGCCGCGATCGCGTCCTCGTCCGTCGCGTCGTCCCCCGCGAAGACCGGCCTGCGGCCGGCGAAGGGCGGGCTCCGCATCGCCCGGCGCAGCGCTTCGCCCTTGTCGGCGCCGGCGGGCTTGACCTCCACCACCATCTTGCCGGCCTGCACGGTCAACGCCTCGCCGCCCGCCGCGCGCGCCGCCTCGGCCGCGGCGAGGCAGTCGGCCTCGGCCTCCGGCGCGGCGCGGTAGTGCAGGGCCGCCACCCGCCCCTTCAGCTCCAGCCGCACCCCCGGCCGCCGCGCCGCCGTCTCCAGAGGCGCCAGCGCCGCCGCCGGCAGCGCCCCGGTCGGCGGCCCGGCGACCTCGCCCGGCGCCGCGACCTCGATCCCGTGGGCGCCGATCCGCCACAGTCCCGCCGGCGTGCGCCGCGCGAGATCGGCGACGCCGCGTCCGCTCACCACCGCGAGCGCGCCGCCGAGCCGCGTCGCCAGGCGGGGCAGCGCCGCGGCCACCTCACGCGGCGCGAACACCGCGTCGGGGTCCGGGCCGAGATCCGCCAGCGTTCCGTCGAAATCGAGGAAAAGCGCGTCGCCGGCGCCGAGACGCAGGCTCTCCGCCGGCGCCGTTCCGTCGTCCTTCATCCCTTCTCGCGCGTCGCCTCGAGCGCGGCGAGGAAACCCTCGCGCCAGCTCGCGACGTCGTCGCGCTCCACCACCGCGTTGAGCGCCGCCCAGCGCTCCTTGCGCTCGTCCAGCGGCATGTCGAGCGCGCGCCGGATCGCCTCGGCGACGCCGCCGACGTCGTGCGGGTTGACCAGCAGCGCCTCGTCGAGCTGCTCGGCCGCCCCGGCGAACTCCGAGAGCACGAGCACGCCGGGATCCTCCGGGTCCT
>DATFKM010000285.1:0-3224 GCA_035268645.1 Paracoccaceae bacterium
TGGCGCGCCTAGCGGTTAGAACGCCCGGCGACGGCGGCGCGCGGGGCGCGCCGGATCGGCTTCGGGAGCGCGCGCGATGAAGTTCACCCTCGGCTGGCTGAAGGAGCATCTGGAGACCGACGCCTCGGTCGAGGCGATCGCCGAGGCGCTGACGGATCTCGGGCTCGAGGTGGAGGGCGTGGAGGATCCGGCGGCGGCGCTGGGCGCCTTCCGCATCTGCCGGGTGATCGAGGCCGTGCCGCATCCGAACGCGGACCGGTTGCGCCTCTGCCGGGTGGAGGCCTGGCCGGAGGGGCCGGAGGGTCCGCGCGAGGAGGTGCAGGTGGTCTGCGGCGCGCCGAACGCGCGGACGGGGCTGGTCGGCGTCTTCGCGCCGCCGGGGACGCATATTCCGGGCACGGGGGTCGATCTGAAGCCGGGCGTGATCCGGGGCGTCGAATCCAACGGGATGCTCTGCTCGGAGCGCGAACTGATGGTCTCGGAGGATCACGAGGGCATCATCGACCTGCCGGAGGACGCGCCGCTCGGCCGGCGGTTCGTCGACTATGCCGGGCTGAACGATCCGGTGATCGAGATCGCGATCACGCCGAACCGGCCCGACGCGCTCGGCGTCGCCGGGATCGCGCGGGATCTGGCGGCGCGCGGGCTCGGGCGGCTGATCACGCCGCCGACGGCGCCCGTACCCGGAGCATACGACAGCCCGATCGGGGTGAGCCTGAGGCCGGAGGTGGCGGACGAGGCCTGCCCGCTCTTCGTCGGGCGGCACATCCGCGGCGTCAGGAACGGGCCGAGCCCGGACTGGCTGCAGACGCGGCTGCGGGCCATCGGGCTGCGCCCGATCTCGGCGCTGGTGGACGTGACGAACTTCCTGACCTTCGACCGGGCGCGCCCGCTGCACGTCTTCGACGCCGACAAGGTCTCGGGCGACATCCATGTCCGCTTCGCGCGCGAGGGCGAGGAGATCGAGGCGCTCGACGGCAAGACCTACGCCCTCGGCCCCGGCATGACGGTGATCGCGGACGACGCGGGACCGGAGGGCATCGGCGGCGTGATGGGCGGGGAGGTCACGGGCGTCACCGAGGAGACCGTCAACGTCTTCGTCGAGGCGGCCTGTTTCGATCCGGTGCGCACCGCGCATACCGGGCGGGCGCTGAAGATCAACTCCGACGCGCGCTATCGCTTCGAGCGGGGGATCGACCCGGCCTTCACGCCCGAGGGCATGGAGATCGCGACGCGGCTGATCCTGGAGATCTGCGGCGGCGAGGCCTCGGAGGTGGTGGTCGCCGGCGCGATCCCGGACACCACGCGCGCCTATCCGCTGGACCCGGCGCGCTGCGCCTCGCTGGTCGGGATGGAGATCCCGGCGGCGGAGCAGCGGCGCATTCTCGAGGCGCTCGGCTTCGAGGTGCGCGAGGAGGGGTACCGCTTCGAGGTCGCGCCGCCGGGCTGGCGGCCCGACGTGCACGGCGAGGCCGATCTCGTCGAGGAGGTGGCGCGCGTCGCCTCGCTGACGAAGCTCGAGGCGCGGCCGATGCCGCGGATCGCCGGCGTGACGGCGCGGACGCTGACGCTGCGCCAGCGGCGCACGGCGGCGGCGCGGCGGGCGCTGGCGGCGGCGGGGCTGAACGAGTGCGTGACGTATTCCTTCGTCTCGGAGACGGAGGCGCGGCTGTTCGGCGGCGGCGGGCCGGAGATGCGGCTCGAGAACCCGATCAGCTCGGAGATGAGCCACATGCGGCCGGATCCGCTGCCGGGGCTGCTGGCGGCGGCGGCGCGGAACCAGGCGCGGGGCTTCGACGCCTTCGGGCTGTTCGAGGTCGGGCCGGGCTTCGAGGGGCCGGAGCCCGGCGAGCAGCGGCTCGTCGCCTCGGGCGTGATCGTCGGGGAGACGGCGCCGCGGGAATGGTCCGGCGCGGCGCGGGCGGTGGACGCGATCGACGCCAAGGGCGCGGCGGAGGCGGCGCTGGAGGCGATCGGCGCGCCGGTCGCCTCCCTGCAGATCCGGCGTGCGGCGCCGGAGTGGTTCCATCCGGGGCGTTCGGCGGTGCTGAGCCTCGGCCCGAAGACGGTTCTGGCGCAGTTCGGGGAGCTGCATCCGAAGGTGCTGGAGGCGATGGACGTGAGGGGCCCGGCGGTGGCCTTCAGCGTGCTCGTGGACGCCGTGCCGGCGGGCAAGGCGAAGGGCGCGACGCGCCCGGCGCTCGCGGCCTCGGACTATCAGCCGGTGGAGCGCGACTTCGCCTTCGTGGTCGGCTCGCGCACCGAGGCGGAGACGCTGCTCCGCGCCGCGAAGGGCGCCGACAGGAGCCTGATCGCGGGCGCCACGGTGTTCGACGTGTTCGAGGGGCCGAGCCTCGGCGAGGGGCGCAAGTCCGTCGCGGTCTCGGTCCGGCTCGAGCCGAAGGACCGGACGCTGACCGACGAGGAGATCGAGGCGGTCGGCGCCAAGGTCGTCGCGGCGGTGGAGAAGGCGACGGGGGGCGAGCTTCGGCGTTGAACGAAGGCGCCGCAGCGGGGCGGATCGGCGACCGCTAGCGTGCCCTCCGGCGATCGAGGGGTCGGACGAGGGAGGGCATGATGGCGAAGTTCCTGGTGCACGTTCACACGGGGCCGGAGAACCCGACGAAGGCGGCGCTCGGCCTTCTGGTGGCGGCGACGGCGCTGAAGGAGGGGCACGAGGTGGACGTGTTCCTCGCGGGCGACGCCGTGCGCCTGCTGGCCGAGGAGGGCGCGGTCGAGGGGCTCGGGACGGGGTCCGTCGCCGCGCATCTCGACGCCCTGACGGCCGGCGGCGGGCGGATCCACCTGTCCGGGATGAGCGCGAAGGCCCGCGGCTACGACGAGGCGCTGCTGGAGGGGCGGCCGGCGGCCTTCGCGATGCCGGACGTGCTGGTCCGGCTCGCGGCGGAGGCGGACACCGTCCTCTGCTACTGAGCGAAGGCGGCGCCGCCCGGCTCTCGCCGTCGCCCGCCGGGCCGTCGCGTCAGTCCTTGCCGGGGATCTCGACCGCGGCCTTGGAGGCGGGGCGCGCCGTCGCCCGCTCCAGCCAGTCGCCGACGCGGGGGTAGTCGTCGAGGCCGAGACGCTCCGCGGCGTCGTAGAACCCGCCGAGGACGCGGACCCAGGGCCATGTGGCGACGTCGGCCACGGTGTAGTCCTCGCCCATGATCCAGTCGCGCCCCGCGAGCCGCCCTTCGAGGACCGAGAGCAGGCGGCGGGTCTCT